>NZ_JBQENM010000009.1:67335-139649 GCF_052044795.1 Ensifer sp. 22521 | reverse complement strand
CGTCGCGTCGCTTGCTGCCGTTTGCGAAGCGATCGTTCCCTTCTCGTCGACACCGCGGCTCTTTGCCATCGGCGCCTTCGCCTGCGTGCTCGGCGGCTTCTGTCTCCTGCGGTTTGGCCTCGGCCTCTTCTATCAGGTTCCGGTGCGTTGGCCGGTGCTTGCCGCGTGTTTCGTCGTGGGCGTTGCGCTCGACATGGAGATCTACGATTTGCCGCGCGGCACCTGGCAGCACGCCATCCCTTACCAGATGCCTTTCTTCCTGATCCAGGTGTGGACCG
This sequence comes from Ensifer sp. 22521, assembly GCF_052044795.1. Classification (NCBI taxonomy): domain Bacteria; kingdom Pseudomonadati; phylum Pseudomonadota; class Alphaproteobacteria; order Hyphomicrobiales; family Rhizobiaceae; genus Ensifer; species Ensifer sp. 22521. The sequence goes on along the minus strand of NZ_JBQENM010000009.1, from coordinate 139,371 downwards.
CGTCCGTGGTGCTGCGCTCGGGGCGACGCTCGTTCTCCGACTGGCTGCTTTTCGGTCTTCTGGCGCTCTGCTCGCTCTATTATCTCGTGAAAATCTATGCCGCCGTTGCGGCCGGCTCGGGCGTCACCGCCCAGGACTACGTCTCGAGCCCATTCGCGCTCATTTCCCAGGCACTCGGCGCGATGCTGATCGTCGGGGCAGGGCTTGCCATGCTCGGCGTGATGGTGAAGGACATCGTTGACGATGTGCAGGCCCGTTCGGAAATCGACCTGCTTTCGGGGCTCTACAATCGCCGTGGCTTCATGGATCGCGTCATGCCGCTCTTGCATGCGCGTGCGACCCAGACGCCGGGCACGCTTATCCTCGCCGACCTCGATCGCTTCAAGTTGGTCAACGACACCTATGGCCACCTCGCCGGCGACGAGGTGATCCGTCGTTTTGCGCGGGTGCTGATGGACGTCATGCCGAACCGTGCCGTGGCAGGCCGCCTTGGCGGTGAGGAATTCGCGGTGTTTCTGCCCTGCACGGACTTGTCAGAAGCGCGCGTCGTCGCGCACGGCATGCGCGCTGCCATCATGTCCCAGCAAATCGCCGGCCTGCCGGAAGCAGCGCGCGTGACGGCGAGCTTCGGCGTCACCGCCGTCGGCAGCGGCGAGGCCTTGGATCCCGTCATGCAGCGCGCCGACATGGCGCTCTACTCGGCCAAGGCAAACGGGCGCAATCGGGTCGAATGCACGGAGACGCCGACCACGGTCGTCAATCCGACCGTGCCGCAGTGGGTCGGTCGCCCCTAGGGGCCGCGGGCTCAAGCATAGATTGGACTGGCGTCCGCAAGCGCGCCGGATGTCTTGCCGATACCCTTCGCCTGCAGAAAGCGAAGAATGTCCAGAGTGAACTGGTCAGGATCCTGCAAGAGGGAGAAGTGACTGACTTCCGGTTGGATCAGCAAACCGGAGTTCGGAATGTTGTCGGCGATGAACAGTGTATCCGTTCGCTTGATGACTTCCTCGTGATCGCCATCCACGACCCAGACGGGAACCCGGATTCCCTGGAGATCGCGGTCCGTCATGTTTGGCTGTGAGGTCCACATCTTCAGCATCTGATCATAGAAGGCAGCGTATCCGCCGGGAGTGCGGGACAACCGCTCGTACTCGACGCGGGCCCGGGCCTCGTATGCGTTGAACATGGCGCTATTGGTTAGATCGAAGGTTCCGGACGGGTTGCTGTTTGCCCCGAAGGCGAATACGCCGCTGACCCGCTCGGGATGCAGCATCGCCAGCTTGAGGCCGGTAATGGCACCGTCGCTCCAGCCGACAATGGCACTTCTGGGTATGTTCAGCTGTTCCATCACCCCGACGACGTCGGAAACCATGAGGTCGTAACCGACAAGGTTGTCCCAGGTGCTGCGGCCGTGGCCGCGGCTGTCGAGAACGAGGACTTGGTAGAACTTGGCGAGTTCAGGAACCTGGCGCCCCCAATAGTCGGAATTGGCCAGGCCTCCATGCAACATGATGATGGGCTCGCCTGTGCCGTAGACCGAGTACCAGATTTCCGCACCCGATACCGGTACGAACCCGTTCTGCGTGGCCGCTGGAAGCGCCGGAGTGTCCGGAAGGGTCTGCCATTTCGGTTCGCCAAATGAAACGCCCAACATTCCCGTCATCGCGATCCCCCAAAAAAGCGCCTGGCGTGACGCGCACGCCAGCACGGACAAACGGATCAACTCCAAATAACCCTGCCGTCCTTTAAACAGCTCAGACTTGCACCATACGCCGTTTGCGCGGCTCTGAAATCACCCCACCGGGTGAAGGACGACCGGACTTCGGAGTTAAATGAGGGTAACAGCGACGCGGCGCAGCGCTCAAACGTACGCAAAGCTCGCCGCAAACGAAAAGAGCCGTGCGGTCCGAAGAACGCACGGCTCTACTGCTCAATCTACCAAACGGTCAGCGAATGCGCTTGGCGGCCGGCTCCGGCGTCAGTTCGCCGTTCAGGCGACGGTCGAGATAGTCCTCGCATTCGCCCATCAGTCCGTCGACCTGACCATTGAAGAAGTGGTTGGCGCCGGGCACCGTGCGGTGGGTGATGAGAATGCCCTTCTGCGCCTTCAGCTTCTCGACGAGACCGTTCACGTCCTTCTCCGGCGCGACCTTGTCGGAATCTCCGTTGATGATCAGGCCGGAGGACGGGCAGGGCGCCAGGAACGAAAAGTCGTAGATGTTCGGCTGCGGTGCCACGGCCATGAAGCCTTCGATCTCCGGACGGCGCATCAGGAGCTGCATGCCGATCCAGGCGCCGAAGGAATAGCCGGCAACCCAGCAGCTCTTGGAATCCGGATGCAGGCTCTGCACCCAATCGAGCGCGGACGCCGCATCCGACAATTCGCCGGCGCCGTGGTCGAACTCACCCTGGCTGCGACCGATGCCACGGAAATTGAAACGGAGCGTGGTGAAGCCGCGCTTCTGGAACATATAGAAGAGCTGGTAGACGATCTGATTGTTCATCGTGCCGCCGAACTGCGGATGCGGGTGCAGGATGATGGCGATCGGGGCGCTCTTCTGCTTCGAAGGCTGATAACGGCCTTCGAGGCGGCCGGCGGGTCCGTTGAAAATGATTTCGGGCATTGGCTCTCCGGGAGTGTTCCTGGTTCGAATCTTGGGTTCAGATCGCGATCAGTCTTGACGAAAGCAGTCAGCTTTTCTAAAACCTAGTTTAGAACCGTTCAAAACTTCTGTGCGGGCATTCCGCCTTGTGCTTCGTCTCTTAAGGCAAGCGACGCGGAAAATTCAAGGAAAATGCATCGCCAGAGGTTGCCGGCTTGCGGCCTGTTGGTCTAGCGAAGGAAATCATGTCGGGTTCGCGCATCTACATGGACTGGAATGCCACGGCGCCGCTTCTGAGCGAAGCGCGCGAGGCCTGCCTGTTCGCGCTCGACCTCGTCGGCAACCCTTCTTCCGTCCACGGCGAGGGCCGTGCGCTGCGCACGCTCATCGAAAATGCCCGCCGTGATGTGGCCGCCCTTTGCGGTGCGAAAGCTGCCAGCGTCATCTTTACCAGCGGGGCGACGGAAGCGGCCAATCTGGTGCTGACGCCAGATTTCCGCATGGGCCGCACACCGCTCAAGATCAGCCGGCTATACGCGTCGGCGATCGAACACCCTGCGATACGCGAAGGCGGACGCTTTGCGCGCGAAGCCGTTTGCGAAATCCCGGTGACCTCGGCGGGTGTCGTCGATCTTCAGGTGCTTCGCGAGCTGCTCGCAGCGCATGACCGTGAACTTGGCTTGCCGATGGTCGCCGTCATGCTGGTCAACAACGAGACCGGCATCATTCAGCCAATTGCCGAGATTGCCGAAATCGTTCGCGCCAAAGGTGGTATACTTGTCGTCGACGCGGTGCAGGCCGCGGGCCGGCTGCCGCTGGCGATCGAAGAGCTGAACGCCGATTTTCTCATTCTCTCCTCGCACAAGATCGGTGGCCCGAAAGGCGCAGGCGCGCTGGTGGCGCGCGGCGAGGTGTTGATGCCCGCACCGCTGATCCGCGGCGGCGGGCAGGAGAAGGGGCATCGTTCCGGGACTGAAAATCCTGTGGCGATTGCCGGCTTTGCCGCCGCCGCCAGAAAGGTCGGCGAAGGCGTTGGCCAGCGGATGAGCGCCGTTGGAGCGTTGCGCGACAAGCTCGAAGGCGAGATGCTGAAAGCGGCAACGGATGTGGTCATACACGGCCGCGACATTTCGCGCGTTGGCAACACGACATTCTTCACGCTCCCTGGCCTGAAAGCCGAGACGGGACAGATCGCCTTCGATCTCGAAGGCGTCGCGCTTTCGGCCGGATCGGCCTGTTCGTCCGGCAAGGTGGGACAGAGTCACGTGCTGACGGCGATGGGCTACGATCCGCGTCAGGGTGCGCTGCGGATCTCGATCGGTGAGGGAACGACCGCAGCTGACATCGAGCGTTGCGCCGCCGCCTTCGCGAAGGTAGCAGCACGACGCCGTGCGCCGGGGCAGGCCGCCTGACGCGGGCGATGGGACGAAATTGCGGAAAAGCAATTTTCCGCTTGGCAAACAGGGTGAAAAGCGCCTTTTAGCCATTACATAAGCGGTGCGCTCAGTCGCATCGTGTTGACAAGCTACCGGACCTTGGATCCGGAAAGATTGGAGAACGACATGCCTGCCGTGCAGGAGACCATTGATCAGGTCCGTCAGATCGACGTCGACCAGTACAAATACGGCTTCGAAACGACCATTGAAGTCGAGAAGGCCCCGAAGGGCCTGTCGGAAGACATCATCCGCTTCATTTCGGCCAAGAAGAACGAGCCGGAATGGATGCTCGAGTGGCGCCTTGGCGCCTATCGCCGCTGGTTGACGCTCGACGAGCCGACCTGGGCCCGCGTCAGCTATCCGAAGATCGACTTCAACGACATCTACTACTATGCAGCGCCGAAGGGCATGACCGGTCCGACGTCGCTCGACGAGGTCGACCCCGAAATCCTCAAGGTCTACGAAAAGCTCGGCATTCCGCTGAAGGAACAGGAAATCCTCGCCGGCGTGCAGAAGTCGAGGATCGCCGTCGATGCCGTGTTCGACAGCGTCTCGGTCGTCACCACCTTCAAGGAAGAGCTGAAGAAGGCCGGCGTGATCTTCATGTCGATCTCCGAGGCGATCCGCGAACATCCCGAGCTGGTGCAGAAGTATCTCGGCTCCGTCGTTCCGACGACCGACAACTACTATGCGACGCTGAACTCCGCGGTCTTCACCGACGGTTCCTTCGTCTACGTGCCGAAGGGCGTTCGTTGCCCGATGGAGCTCTCCACCTATTTCCGCATCAACGAGAAGAACACCGGCCAGTTCGAACGCACGCTGATCATCGCCGAAGAGGGCGCCTACGTGTCCTATCTCGAAGGCTGCACGGCGCCGCAGCGCGACGAGAACCAGCTTCACGCTGCCGTCGTCGAGCTCGTCGCCCTCGATGAGGCCGAGATCAAGTACTCGACGGTGCAGAACTGGTATCCGGGCGACAAGGAAGGCAAGGGCGGCATCTACAACTTCGTCACCAAGCGTGGCGATTGCCGTGGCAAGAACTCCAAGATCTCCTGGACGCAGGTCGAAACCGGCTCGGCGATCACCTGGAAGTATCCGTCCTGCATCCTGCGCGGCGACGGTTCGCGCGGCGAGTTCTATTCGATCGCGGTCTCGAACGGCCACCAGCAGATCGACTCGGGCACCAAGATGATCCACCTCGGCAAGAACACGTCGAGCCGCATCGTCTCCAAGGGCATCGCTGCCGGCGTTTCGGAAAACACCTATCGCGGCCAGGTCTCGGCCCACCGCAAGGCCGAGAACGCCCGCAACTTCACCCAGTGCGATTCGCTTTTGATCGGCGACAAGTGCGGCGCGCACACCGTGCCCTATATCGAGGCGAAGAACTCGACAGCGCAGTTCGAGCATGAAGCCACGACGTCCAAGATCTCCGAGGACCAGCTGTTCTACTGCCTGCAGCGCGGCATCCCAACCGAAGCGGCGATCGCGCTGATCGTCAACGGCTTCGTCAAGGAAGTCATCCAGGAACTGCCGATGGAATTCGCCGTCGAAGCGCAGAAGCTGATTGGCATCTCGCTGGAAGGTTCCGTCGGCTAAGGCCCTGAACTGAATATTGAATGGCGCGCACGTCGTGTTTGCGCGCGAACAAACGTTCGTTTCCCAAGAGGACGATAGAAATGCTTGAAATCAAGAACCTGCATGCCCGCATCGCCGAAGATGGCACCGAAATCATCCGTGGCCTGAACCTCACGGTGAAGGCAGGCGAAGTTGCTGCCATCATGGGCCCGAACGGCTCCGGCAAGTCGACGCTCTCCTACATCCTCTCGGGCCGTGAAGACTACGAAGTCACCGAAGGCGACATCCTCTACAACGGCGAGAGCATCCTGGAGCTCGACGCTTCCGAGCGTGCGGCCAAGGGCATCTTCCTCGCCTTCCAGTATCCGGTCGAAATCCCCGGCGTCGCCACGATGCAGTTCCTGAAGGTGGCAATGAACGAGCAGCGCAAGTATCGCGGCGAAGACGAACTGACGACGCCGGAATTCATGCGCCGCGTCAAGGAAGCTGCAGCCGAGCTGAAGATCGCTCCGGAAATGCTGCGTCGCCCGCTGAACGTCGGCTTCTCCGGCGGTGAGAAGAAGCGCGCCGAAATCCTGCAGATGTCGCTGCTCCAGCCGAAGCTGTGCGTGCTCGACGAGACAGACTCGGGCCTCGACATCGACGCGCTGAAGATCGTTGCAGACGGCGTCAACGCGCTGCGCTCGCCGGACCGCGCCGTCGTCGTCATCACCCACTACCAGCGCCTGCTCGATTATATCGTTCCGGACACGGTGCACGTCCTCTACAAGGGCCAAGTGATCAAGTCGGGCGACAAGATGCTGGCGCACGAACTCGAAGCCAACGGCTACGCCGACATCATCGATGCCGCGGCTTGACGCCTGTTGAAGGAGTGTTCGAATGAATATGCAACAGGCAATCAAGATGACGGCCGCCGAGACGGCGCTCGTCGATGCCTATACCGCGCAGATCGGCGATTTGCCGGGTGATGGTTCGGTTCTCTCGGTCCGCGACACGCTGGTGCACGAACTGAAGACGGCTGGCCTGCCGACCCGCCGCGTCGAATCCTGGCACTATACCGACCTGCGCACCCTGCTGCGCGCAGTGCCGGCCGCCGACCCGACGGCCTTTGCCGATCGCGTCGATGCGCTGGTTCCGGGCTCGACAGTACTTTCCGTCCGCAACGGCCAGGCTGAGGTCAAGGCCAGCCTACCTGATGGCGTGACCGTCCGTTCCTATGTCGACAGCCTGCTCGACGGTTCGGCGGCCGCCGGCCTCGCCGTGCTCGGCTTTGACGACGCGATCGGCCGCATCAATGGCGGTCTTGTCCGCGGCGGTCTCGAAATCGACGTGGCTGCTGAAACTGCTCTGGAAGATCCGCTGGAAATCCAGCTGGTGCAGAGCCTCGGCCAGGCGCATACGCGCTTCCCGGTCGCCTTCGGCGCCAACACCAAGGCAACCGTGATCGAGCGGCATCTTTCGACCGATGCCGGCGAGAGCTTCGTCTCGTCTGTCAGCGACGTGACGCTTGCGGAAGGTTCCGAGATCATCTGGATCATCCTGCAGCAGCAGGGCATTTCCGATACCCATCTCGGCCAGCTCCGCTTCGACCTCGGCAAGAACGCCAAGCTGCATCTCTTCGTCATCAATGCCGGCGGCAAGCTGGTGCGCCAGGAGATCCACGGCAAGACGAGCGGCGAGGGCGCGGATTTCAAGCTGCGCGGCATCAACCTGCTCGGTGGTGAAAGCCACACGGACGTGACCTTCACGCTCGGCCACAACGTGCCGCACACGACCTCGACGGAGGTCATCCGCAACGTCGTGTTCGACCGCGCCAAGGGCGTCTTTCAGGGCAAGATCCTGGTCGCCAAGGACGCCCAGAAGACCGACGCGAAGATGGCGTGCAACACGCTGCTCTTGTCCGACGATGCCGACCTGTCGGCGAAACCGGAACTGGAGATCTTCGCGGACGACGTCCAGTGCGGTCACGGTGCGACGGTTACCGACATCGACCACACCCAGCTCTTCTACATGCTGGCGCGCGGCATTCCGGAGAACAAGGCGCGGGCGATGCTCGTCAATGCCTTCGTCGCCGAGATCGTCGAAGAGCTGGAAGAGCACGAAGCGCTGGTCGAGGCACTCGAAGACGTCATCTCGACCTGGCTCGACAAGCACGCCTAAGGCTATTGCGTAATTCCTTAATTCGGAAGCGATTTAGGGATAGAATTATGCAGCAGTTCAACATGTTACAGCGAACTTAGCGCGTCTGGAATGACGCGCGGCGCTGTAGCGAAATTGGATTGAAAGACATGGAACACTCCGTACCGGTGCCTGCCTACGACGTCGAAGCGATCCGCAAGGATTTCCCGATCCTATCGCGAACCGTTTATGGCAAGCCGCTTGTCTATCTCGACAACGGCGCATCGGCGCAGAAACCACAGGTCGTGATCGACGCGGTGGCCCATGCCTATTCCAACGAATATGCCAACGTCCATCGCGGCCTGCATTTCCTGTCGAATGCCGCGACGGAAGCCTATGAGGCGGCGCGCGATAAGGTGCGCCGCTTCCTGAACGCCCCTTCGCCCGACAACATCATCTTCACCAAATCCTCGACCGAAGCGATCAACACGGTCGCCTATGGCTACGGCATGCCGAAGCTCGGCGAGGGTGACGAGATCGTGCTGTCGATCATGGAGCACCACTCCAACATCGTTCCCTGGCACTTCATCCGTGAGCGTCAGGGCGCCAAGCTTGTCTGGGCGCCGGTGGACGAGAACGGCGCGTTCCACGTCGAAGACTTCGTCAAATGCCTGACGGACCGCACCAAGCTCATCGCCATCACCCATATGTCGAATGCGCTGGGTACGGTGGTTCCGGTCAAGGAGATCTGCCGCATCGCTCGCGAACGCGGCATCCCGGTTCTGGTCGACGGCAGCCAGGGTGCCGTGCACATGCCGGTCGACGTCCAGGACATCGATTGCGACTGGTACGTGATGACCGGCCACAAGCTTTACGGCCCCTCCGGGGTCGGCGTGCTCTACGGCAAGATGGACCGGCTGAAGGAGATGCGGCCGTTCCTCGGCGGCGGCGAGATGATCGAGGTGGTGACCGAAGATTACGTCACCTATAACGATCCGCCGCACCGCTTCGAGGCCGGCACGCCGCCGATCGTGCAGGCGATCGGTCTTGGCTACGCGCTCGACTATATGGAAAAGCTCGGCCGCGCAGCGATCCAGGCGCATGAGGCGGACCTGACAGCCTATGCGCGGGAGCGTCTTTCGGCGGTCAATTCGCTTCGGGTTTTCGGCGACGCGCCCGATAAGGGCAGCATCTTTGCCTTCGAGATCGCCGGCATCCATTCCCACGACGTCTCGATGGTCATCGATCGCGCCGGGGTCGCAGTTCGTGCCGGCACGCATTGCGCCCAGCCGCTCTTGAAACGCTTCGGTGTTACCTCCACATGCCGTGCATCTTTCGGCCTCTATAACACCAGGGCCGAAGTGGACGCGCTGGCGGACGCGCTGGAGCATGCACGCAAGTTTTTCGCCTAAGAAGTTGGTAAAAGGTTCAAAGAGTTCTCGTAGTCTTTTGAACCAAAAGAGAAAGTCCAGGAGGCCGATATGAGCCTTGATGCAACGGAAGAAAAGGTCGATGTTCGCGAGGGCATCGTGCATTCGGCGATCCCGGCCGAGGAACTGGCGCGCCTCAGCGACGATATCATCGCCGCACTGAAGACCGTCTATGATCCGGAAATCCCGGCCGACATCTTTGAGCTTGGCCTCATCTACAAGATCGACATCGAAGACGACCGGATGGTCAAGATCGACATGACGCTGACCGCACCGGGCTGCCCGGTTGCCGGCGAGATGCCGGGCTGGGTCGAGAATGCCGTCGGCGCCGTCGAGGGCGTGTCGGGCGTCGAAGTCTCGATGACCTTCGATCCGCCGTGGACACCGGACCGCATGTCCGAGGAGGCGCAGGTCGCGGTCGGCTGGTACTGAGCCGAGACCTGCATATTGATCCGTTAAGGCACGGATACTACATTTGATTCTGTAAGGCGCCGGGCCTTTACCCCGGTGACGACAAGGAGAATGAGCCCATGGGCTTTGCCGTAATGAGCCTGACCGATTCGGCCGCCGACCGCGTCCGTTCGATCGTCGAAGGCGCCGGTGCCGATGCCAAGGGCATTCGCGTCGGCATCAAGAAGGGTGGCTGCGCCGGCATGGAGTATGCCGTCGACCTGGTGACCGAGCCCAACCCCAAGGACGACCTGATCGAACATCAGGGCGCCAGGGTCTGGGTGGCGCCCGAAGCCGTGCTCTACCTGCTTGGCACGCAGATGGATTTCGAAGTCACGACGCTGCGCTCCGGATTTACCTTCAACAATCCGAACCAGACGTCCGCCTGTGGCTGTGGCGAATCGGTCGAACTGAAGCCCGCCGACCTCGCGGCTCTGGCCGCACAGGGCGATGCGGTGGTGCGCGCCAACTAAATTGCCTCCATTCTTTCAAACGGATAGGTTGGCCCGGTTTTCGCCGGGCCATTTTTCTGCTGAGATGCTTGAACATGGAACGGGGGATTGGGCATGGCGGCGTTCAATGAGGATCTCGTCTTCAAGGCGCTCTACGAGACGTTTCCCGATCCGGTGATCATCATCGACGCCGAGCGCGTCATCCGCTCCGCAAACAATGCCGCCCTGCGCCAGTTCGGCTATCCCGCCGAAGAATTCATCGATCGCTCGGTGCGGCTGATCTACGCCAACGACGCGGAATACGAGAAGCGCCTGCGGAACCGCGCGGCACGCGTGGACGAGACCGCGGCCCGGACGTCGAACTATCTCTATGTCAGGTGCGACGGATCGACCTTTTCGGGCCACCTCCGCACGACGCCGCTGCTCGACGACCAGGGCGCGGAACTGGCGCTCATCGGCATCATCCGCGACGTTTCCGATCTGACGGAGGCTGTGGGCGAGCGGCAGAAGGCTTCCGATATGCTCAACGCAGCGCTGGAAGCGATGCCAGAGGGCTTTGCCATTTTCGACCGGCAAGAGCGGCTGGTCGTTTATAACAGGGCGTATCAGGCAATCTGTGGGCCGGCCGGCGCGGCGCTGAAGCCCGGCATCACGGCCGAGGAGATCCTGCTTCTGGCGCGACAGGGCGGCCATTATCCCGATGCCTTGCCGGGCACCCGCGAGGGCGACGAGTGGATCGCTTCGCGCCTGCGCGATTTCCGTCACCCCGATGGTCGACCCAGGATATACCGCTATGCCGATGATCGTTGGCTGCGCGTGGAGAATATCAAGGCGAAGGACGGTAACACCGTCGTCGCACGCGTCGACGTCACCGATCTCAAACGCGCCGAGCTCGCGCTCGAGCGCCAGCGGCAGGAACTCGAGCACAAGAACGAGGCCCTCGATCAATTCACCGCGACGGTCTCCCATGACCTCAAAGCGCCGCTCAGACACATCTCCATGTTCTCCGAAATGATCGAGGACGATCTGGCGGCAGGAAGCCAGGCTGAACTCGCCGAGAATGCGCGTCATCTGCGCGACAGCGTGAAACGCATGAACCGGGTGATCGACAGCCTGCTCGACTATGCGCAGATCGCGCACCGGATCACCCATTGGACGGAGGTGCGGCTCACAGACATTGTTGCCGAGACGCTGACCATACTTGCCAGCGACGTACAGGACGCGCAGGCAACCTTCGAGGTTGGCGACCTGCCGGAAGTGGAAGGGGACCCGGAGCTTCTGCGCCGCCTGGTCCAGAACCTGATCGGCAATGCGATCAAGTATCGGCATGCCGACCGCCAACCGGTGATCCGCATTCACGGCGGCGTCGCCGATCAGATTGTTGAGCTGGTGGTTGAAGACAATGGCATCGGCATCGACCCGCGCTTTTCGACGCGGATCTTCGAAGTGTTCCAGCGGCTGCACAAGGACGAGACCGTCTATGGCGGCACGGGAATCGGTCTGGCACTTGCCAAGCGCATAGCCGAAAGCCACGACGGCTCGATCCGACTTGACACCACCTTCCGCGAAGGCGCACGTTTCATCGTGCTTCTTCCGAGGCGGCTACGGAAGGCAAACTAGGGCGGAACAGGTGGTCTCGACGCCAAAGCGACTGCTCTTGGTGGAGGACGACGCGCACGACGCGCGCTTCGTCATGCGTGCCTTCGCACAGGTCGACGAGACCATCGATCTGGTGCTGGCGGCGGATGCGGACGACGCGATCGCCCGGCTTGCCCGCACCCATTTCGACTATGTGCTTCTGGATATCAAAATGCCCGGCAGCGACGGTATCGAGCTTCTGCGGCGCATCCGCAGGGGGCAGGCGACCGTCCTGATCCCGGTCATCGTGCTGACGTCATCCAGCAATCCGACCGACGTGCTCCATTGCTACCGCGCCGGCGCCAATGCCTATGTCGCCAAACCTGCTTCGGTCGCCGGCTACAGGCACTTTGCCGAGGCCTTCGTCCGCTTCTGGATTGAAAACACCATCCTGCCTCCCGGAATGACCACGCGTCGGTAAGTGCGCGCCAAAAAACGCGGGCGGACGAACGCGTCACGTCCTGGTGTCGATCCTTGTAGATTTCGGGAATCAATCTGGATGAGGGCAGGCGCTGCGCGGTGCCACGGGCGCCGGACGGCGCTGAGGAAACCGGCGGAGCGATCGCCCCCGCCGGCTTTATTGACGTTACTCTGCCGCTTCCGCGTAGCTTTCCAGCGGCGGGCAGGTGCAGACGAGGTTGCGGTCGCCAAACACGTTGTCGACGCGGTTGACCGGCGACCAGTACTTGTCGACCCGGAAGGCGCCCGGCGGGTAGCAGGCCTGTTCGCGCGAGTAGGGACGATCCCATTCGCCGACCAGGTCTTCGACCGTGTGCGGTGCGTTCTTGAGCGGGTTGTTGACCTTGTCCATCCGGCCTTCCTCGATCGCACGGGCTTCCTCGCGGATTGCCAGCATCGCATCGCAGAAGCGGTCGATCTCGGCCTTGGTCTCCGATTCCGTCGGCTCGATCATCAGCGTGCCGGCAACCGGCCAGCTCATGGTCGGCGCATGGAAACCGCAGTCGATCAGCCGCTTGGCAACGTCGTCGACGGTGACGCCGGCGCTTTCGACCAGCGGGCGGGTGTCGATGATGCACTCATGCGCCACGCGGCCCTTCGACGACTTGTAGAGCACCTCATAGGCACCCTTCAGGCGGGCAGCGATGTAGTTGGCGTTGAGGATCGCCACCTTCGTCGCCTGGGTCAGGCCCTCGCCGCCCATCATCAGGCAGTAGCTCCAGGAGATCGGCAGGATCGAAGCCGAGCCGAAGGGAGCCGCCGAGACCGCACCCTCATGTCCGTCCGTTTCCGGATGGCCGGGGAGGTACGGGGCCAAGTGCGCCTTGACGCCGATCGGGCCCATGCCGGGACCGCCGCCGCCATGCGGGATGCAGAAGGTCTTGTGCAAGTTGAGGTGGCTGACGTCGGAACCGATGTCGCCGGGGCGGGCAAGGCCGACCATGGCGTTCATGTTGGCGCCGTCCAAGTAGACCTGGCCGCCGTGCTTGTGCACGATCTCGCAGACCTCACGCACGTTCTCCTCGAACACGCCATGGGTCGACGGATAGGTGATCATGCAGCACGAGAGGTTTTCCGCGTACTGCTCGGCTTTCGCACGGAAATCGTCCATGTCGATGTCGCCGTTTTCACTCACCTTGATGACGACGACCTTCATGCCGGCCATCTGCGCGGAGGCCGGGTTGGTGCCGTGCGCCGAGGTCGGGATCAGGCAGACGTCGCGATGGCCGTTGCCGTTGGCGATGTGATAGGCGCGGATCGTCAACAGACCGGCATACTCACCTTGCGCGCCCGAGTTCGGCTGCATCGAGATCGCGTCGTAGCCGGTGACGGCGCAGAGCTTTTCCGACAGGTCCTCGATCATGTGCTGGTAGCCAGCCGCCTGCTCCTTCGGCACGAAGGGATGGATCTCGGAGAATTCCGGCCAGGTGATCGGCAGCATTTCCGCGGTCGCGTTGAGCTTCATCGTGCACGAGCCGAGCGGAATCATCGCCCGGTCGAGCGCGAGGTCGCGGTCCGACAGACGGCGGATGTAGCGCGTCATCTCGCTTTCTGCGCGGTTCATGTGGAAGATCGGGTGCATCAGGTACTCGCTTGTGCGCAGCAGCGGCTGCGGCAGGCGGTAACCCGGCTCGAACTGTTCCACCTTGAAGTCGCCGCCGAAGGCGCGCCAGACGGCTTCGAGCGTGACCGGGCGCGAGCGCTCGTCAAGGCTGATGCCGATCTTGGTCTCGCCGATCTTGCGCAGATTCACTTCCTCGGCGACCGCGGTCTTGAGGATGATGCCCTGCAGCTTGCCGACTTCGACGGTGATCGTGTCGAAGAACACATCGGGCTCTACGGTATAGCCGAGTTTTTCAAGGCCCATGGCGAGACGCACGGTCTTCTGGTGAACGCTCTGGGCGATCGCCTTGATGCCCTTCGGTCCATGGAACACCGCGTACATCGAGGCCATGACGGCGAGCAGCACCTGGGCGGTGCAGATGTTCGACGTCGCTTTCTCGCGGCGGATGTGCTGTTCGCGGGTCTGCAGAGACAGGCGATAGGCGCGGTTGCCGCGCGCATCGACCGATACGCCGACGAGGCGGCCGGGCATGGAGCGCTTGTGCGCGTCCTTGACCGCCATATAGGCCGCATGCGGACCGCCATAGCCGACCGGCACGCCGAAGCGCTGGGTGCAGCCGATAGCGATATCGGCGCCCATCTCTCCGGGCGACTTCAGCAGAGCCAGCGCCAGCGGATCGGCGGCGACGGTTGCGATCGCGCCGGTCTGGTGCAGGCGGGCGATCAGGCCGGTGAAATCGTTCACGTGGCCGTAGGTGCCCGGATACTGGAAGATCGCGCCGAAAACATCGACCGGATCGAGATCGGTGAAGGGATTGCCGATGACGATCTGCCAGCCGAGCGGCTCGGCGCGGGTCTTCAGGAGAGCGATCGTCTGCGGGTGGCAGTTCTCGTCGACGAAGAAGGTCTTGGCCTTCGACTTCGAGACGCGCTCGGCCATCGCCATGGCTTCAGCTGCGGCGGTCGCTTCGTCGAGCAGAGAGGCGTTGGCGACGTCGAGGCCGGTCAGGTCGCAGACCATGGTCTGGTAGTTGAGCAGCGCCTCGAGGCGGCCCTGGCTGATTTCCGGCTGGTAGGGCGTATAGGCCGTGTACCAGGCCGGGTTTTCCAGGATGTTGCGCTGGATCACCGGCGGCGTGATCGTGCCATAATAGCCCTGGCCGATCAGCGACACGAGCTTCTGGTTGCGGTTGGCCGTTTCGCGCATCTTGTCGAGCGCCTCGCGCTCGGTCATCGGCGCGGCCCAGGCGAGCGGCGTCTTCTGGCGGATCGACGGTGGCACGGTATCGTCGATGAGCGCGTCGAGTGACGGGTAACCGACGACCTTCAGCATCTCGTCCATTTCGGCCGGCGACGGGCCGATATGACGCCGGTTGGCGAAGTCATACGGCTTGTAGTCGGTAAAGGTGAAATCCTTGGGCATGCTCATCAGGCGACGAGCTCCTTGTAGGCCGCTTCTTCGAGAAGGGCGTCGGCTTCGCTGGGATTGGCAAGCTTCAGCTTGAAGAACCAGGCAGCACCCTGCGGGTCGCTGTTGACGAGCGACGGGTCGTCGACGATCGCCTGGTTCACTTCGACGATTTCGCCGTCAAGCGGACAATAGACGTCGGAGGCTGCCTTGACGGATTCGACGGTGGCGGCGGTATCGCCCTTGGCGAAGGTCGAGCCGGTTTCCGGCAGCTCAACGAAGACGAGGTCGCCAAGCTGGCCGGCGGCGTGCTCGGTGATGCCGACGGTTGCGACACCAGCTTCGATCTTCAGCCACTCGTGTTCCTCAGTGAACTTCAACATGTGCGCTCTCTCCTGATCAGCGTTTGTAGGTTTGTTTGACAAAGGGCAGGGCGGCGACCGCTATGGGCAGGTACTTGCCGCGCACTTCCGCAAAGAGGGTGGTGCCGATTTCGATGTGGCCGGCATCGACGTAGCCCATGGCGACGGGGCCATCGACGGAGGGGCCGAAACCACCCGACGTCACCTGGCCGACAGGCGTCTTGCCCTCGGCATCGGCGAACAGATTTGCGCCGCCGCGCACGGGCGCGCGTCCTTCCGGCTTCAAACCAACGCGGCGGCGCGAAGCGCCATCGGCCAGCTGGCCGAGGATGCGATCGGCACCGGGGAAGCCTCCCTCACGGGCGCCGCCGGCCCGCCGGGCCTTCTGCATCGCCCACTCGATGGCGCCCTCGACCGGCGTGGTCGTAGTGTCGATGTCGTTGCCATAAAGACAAAGACCCGCTTCCAGACGCAGCGAATCACGCGCGCCAAGGCCGATCGGCTTGACATCGGGATGCTCGAGCAGCCGCTGTGTGACATCCACTGCGGATGCGACGGGAATGGAGATTTCGAAACCGTCTTCGCCGGTGTAGCCGGAGCGGGAAATGATGCAGGCAACATCATGCAGATCGGCTTCGGCGACGTCCATGAAGCGCATGGCCGAGACATCGGCCCACAATTCGCCCAGCACGGCTTCGGCATGAGGACCCTGCAGCGCGATCAGCGCGCGGTCGTCGAGCATGGTGACTTCGCAGGTGTCGGCAAGCCCCTTTTTCAGATGCTCGAAATCCGCATCCTTGCAGGCGGCGTTGACGACGAGGAACAGGTGGTCGCCACGGTTGGCGATCATCAGGTCGTCGAGGATGCCGCCTTCGACATTGGTGAAGATCGCATAACGCTGCCGGCCTTCGCCAAGGCCGAGCACATCGACCGGCACCAGCTTTTCAAGCGCAAGCGCTGCGTCTTCGATCTTGCCGGACTTCGGCCGGACAATGACCTGGCCCATATGGGAGACATCGAAGAGACCAGCGGCAACGCGGGTGTGCTGGTGTTCCTTCATCACGCCATCAGGGTACTGCACCGGCATGTCGTAACCGGCAAAGGGCACCATGCGCGCGCCCAAGGAAAGGTGCAGCGCATGCAGCGGCGTATGCTTCAAATGGGGATTCTGTTCCAAATCCGGCCTCCAGGTCTGGCGCTCCCGCGCCGGCTCACACTTCCGGCGTCAATCGCCGTCGATTCGAGCCCCCTCTGTCCCTTTGCCTGAGATTGTTATCCCTTCGGCGAGCGCAAAAACGCTTCTCTCCAGAGTCCTACCGGCACCTTGCTGGTCCTTTGGCCTGAGAGTTTCCGGGGCGGTTGCTCCTTCGGCACCGGTTTGAGCCGGCTTCTCCCAACAAGATCGTCTCCAGATAACGGCGAAGGCGGGAGCTTGGCAAGGGGGCGGTGTCGCGGTGAAACACATTTTTGTCGCACGACCAAAGGCCGCAGCCCGGGCGGGTGCGGCAATTCTGTCTTTGCATTCTTCTCCGGTTGAGGATAACCCAAGTGAAATACCGGGGATGACCATGACAGGGCGCGAAGGAAAATTCGGGATAGCAGTGCGGCTCGTCGCCGTATTCGCGCTCGTTTTCCTGGCCTTTGCCCACAAGCCGCTCATGGCCAAGACGCTGACGCCGGCCGAGATCGCCGCCTATCAGCTGCCTGACGGTTCGATCGCCGAAATCTGCTTCGGCCTGGACGGCGTCGACCACCAAAGCGGCAAGGGCCAATCGATGGCCCCGATCTGCGAAGCCTGCCGGCTCTCGGGTTCGATCCTCCTGCCAGTTCCGCCGACCGAGAGCGTTCGCGCCGATGCCGGCGAATGGCAGCTATCGCCGGTTCTCGCTGAGAACGCCACGCCCCATCAGCATCTGCGCCTGCTGCCGCATTCGCGCGGGCCGCCTGTGCGTTCGTAATCCTCCTCTCGCATTCCCATTACAATTCGCCGCCCTCAAGCGGCTTGGACCACCCCCGTGGTCAGGAGATTACGACATGAACACGACCAGACTGGCTTCGCTTTCGCTCGGCCTTAGCCTTGCCGCAAGCGGCATTGCCCACGCGCACGCCACCTTCGAAAACGACACGGCGCCGGTGGAGAGCACCTTCAAGGCGGTGCTGCAGGTGCCACACGGCTGCGACGGCAAGCCGACGACGGAAGTGCAGATCAAGCTGCCCGAAGGCTTCGTCTTCGCCAAGCCGCAGCCGAAGCCCGGCTGGGAGCTCGAGGTGATCAAGGGCGATTACCAGAAAACCTATGACAATCATGGCGAGAAGGTCTCGTCCGGCCCGGTGGAAATCCGCTGGAAGGGCGGCAACCTCTCGGACGACTACTACGACACCTTTGTCGTACGCGGCAAACTCTCGGGCTTCGACAAGGAAACCGTGCTTGCGTTCCCGACCACGCAGCTTTGCGGAACCGAAGGCAAGGTCGTCTGGGATCAGGTTGCTGCCGAAGGCCAGAACGCGCATGACCTGAAGAGCCCGGCGCCGACCGTGACGGTAACCATGGCCGACGCTGCCGATCCTCATGCCGGCCATGGCGGGCATATGGCTGCTGCCGACGGGGCAGCGAAACTTGGCGACCTCGAGATATCAGGCGGCTCGGTTAAGGCCATGTTGCCGGGCGCCAAGGTCGGCGGCGGCTTCCTGACGATCAGGAATGGCGGGGCAGGCGAGGATCGGCTCGTGGCCGTCGAAAGCCCCGCGGCTGCTCGCGTCGAGATCCACGAGATGAAAATGGAAAACGACGTGATGAAGATGCGCAAGCTCGATGACGGCGTTGCAGTACCGGCCGGTGAAACAGTCGAGCTCAAGGCCGGCGGCCTGCATCTGATGTTCATGGACGTGAAGACGCCGTTCAAGGAAGGTGATGCCGTTCCCGTCACGCTCGTCTTCGAAAAGGCTGGCAAGGTCGATGCGGCATTCCCGGTTGGCTCGGCCAAGGGCGGCGCGGCGGCCGGCGGCCACAAGCATCACTGATTGAGAGATTGCGACGCCTCAGGCGGCGTCGCTTTCATCCTCTTGGCCGGCCGGTTCATCCTGCCGGTCTTCGTTTTCGCGGCTCTCGGCTCCGTCGTCGTCATCGCGCATGAATTCGAGATAGCGGCGCAGCGCTTCGGCTTCCGAACGTTCCGGCAACCGGCCATCGGCGCTCATGAGCATGAAGGAGAGGGGCAGGGCGCCCTTGGTCTTGGGGATCGAGACCGGCGTCAGTGCGGGCTCCTCGGCGCGCCGGATCGAAAGCAGCGTGATCGCTTCGTCGGTCGGACCGTCACCCCGCACGCGTGCAGACGGCTTCAGCGCTTCCGCTGCATAAGCCGCTGTCGTCGCGGATACTGTGACGACCTGTGTCACGTCTTTCCTGCTTTCCCGTCGTTCAATCCTTTCTTGTCGCTCAACTCCACTTGCAGGCGTGTAAAAGCCAGCACCTGCCTTTTAATAAAATCCTAACGACAGCCAGATTCGTGGCACTTGCGGTGAACGAATCCCGAAGCGCGAACCTGTACTTGCGATATCACTAAAGTTCGCGCACACTCGCCCAGATAGAAACGGGGAGGCTTCAAATGACCGAGCGAAGCGTGTTGGAAACCAGGATTCGGGCCCTCTACCTTGCCCGCAACGTCAACGACCTCGACACCATGATGGCGCAACTCGATCCAGACTTCAGCTTCCGCATCGTCGGAAACGGCAGGCTCGGCACGATGGCGCTCGGGGTCAACACGCCGGAAACGGTGCGCAGCAGTTTCCAGGCCCTCGTTGAGAACTGGGACCTGAGCGAGATGGAGATGGTTGGCGCTTACGCTGACGGCGATACTATCGTCGTCCACCGCGCCGGCGTCGTTTGCTTCATTCCATCGCAAATCCGTCAACGGACCGAAATCATCGACAAGTTCACGTTCCGTGACGGGCGGATCGTCGATCTGACGGAGTTCGTCGACACCTTGTTCGTCGCCGAAACGATCGGGCTACTGGACGCGCGGGACGGCGACTATTCGCTCTCAACTCTGGACAGGATGAGCCTTTGAACTTCCGGCTCCTGGGCTCGGATGGCGTTCATCAACACGGCGAGGCGGCCACGCAGGCCGTGGATCTGGTCGAGCAGTCGCATGGCGACATCAACGCCGTCGTCGTTGACGCCCATTGGACCTGTCAGATCCTGGATCAGACGGGCGCGGGCAAGATCAGCGTCTTCGAAAAGCCAGCCTGCTTCCGCCTCGCGCGGCATCAGCCAACGCTGTTCGATCCAGATGCGCAAGACCTTCACCTCGATGTCGAGGTGTTCGCAGAATTCGCGGTCGTTCATGCTTGCCCTCCCATGCCTTTGCGCGGGTCTTCCGCCTTTCCGTCTGCCCAGCTTTCAACGAAGGCGGATAGCGCCGGATCGGGGGTCTGCGGCAGCACGATCTTCAGGCTGACATAGGCATCGCCATGGCCGCCACCGGACTTGTGCAGGCCCTTGCCCTTCAAACGCAATGTCTTGCCGGTGTTGGAGTGCGGCGGGATCGTGACATTGACCGCCCCGTCGATCGTCGGAACCCGGATCTTGCCGCCGAGCACCGCTTCACTCAGTGAGATCGGCACCTCATAGCGAACGTCGTCACCATCGGTTGCAAAAAGAGGATGCGGCCTGACGCGGATATCGATCAGCGCGTCGCCGGCCGGCGCACCGTTGAACCCGGGTTCGCCCTTGCCACGCAGCCGCAGCGTCTGGCCGTCGCGCGTGCCGGGCGGGATGGTGAGATCGAGCGCCGGTCCGCCGCCCGGCAGGCTGATCTCGGTCTTGGTGCCGTTGGCCGCGTCGAGAAAGCCGATCTCCATGGAAAAGTGCTGATCACGGCCGCGCTGGCGTTGCTGCTGGCCGCCGCTGCGACGGGAAAAGAAACTCGAGAAAATATCGTCCGCATCCGCGAAATCCGAAAAGCCATGTGCGCTCTCGTAGCGTCCCGCCGTATCTCCAGACGAGGCATAGTCGCGGTAGTAGTGGCGGGGTGCAGTCTCCGCACCCGTCTCGTCAATTTCGCCGCGATCGTATTTGCCGCGTTTCTCCTCGTCACTGAGGAGGGCGTAGGCCGCCGAAACAGCCTTGAAGCGGTCCTCCGCTCCTTTGTCTCCCGGGTTAAGATCCGGGTGCAATTTCTTGGCGAGCTTGCGATAGGCGCTCTGGATGTCCTTTTGTGTCGCTTCGCGGCTGACGCCGAGCGTTTCGTATGGGCTCGTCATGCGGTCTCCCTCAGGCGGCATCGATTGAGGTCGCATCGCCGACGCTCTGCGTGCGTTGCGATCATGCGTCTTCAATCACTCGCCTAAGAGCATAGGGCGGATTTTCGCGCGCGACAGGGGCGGCGCACCATGCGTGACGCATTGTCGCCGGCGCGGCCGGTTGCGGCTCTGCACCTTCGACCATTTCGCGAATTCGCGATCTCTGATACAATCAACGCCGGAAAGTTTTCTTTGGGTGCAACGTTGCCTCGAAGCTCGGGGAGGTCGAAATGTCCGTCCGCCTGCAACTCGCCATCATGGTCGGCCTGATGATCAATGCCATCCTGTTCGGGATCGGCATCGTAACGGTTTTGTCGATCCCGGTTCTCGCCGACAACGCGAAGTATTCGATCCCGGCCCTGGTCGTCGCCTGTTTTGTCACGACGCCGTTCGTCGCCTGGATCATGGCGCCACGGCTTCGCCTCAGATACTGGCAGGAGCGGGAGCAGGGGAACAAGCAGCAGCCGATCTAGCCCGCGCGCTCATCGATCATTGACCAAGATTTACACAAATTCATGGAGATTCTGGATGCGCGAGCGGCCAAGTGGTCGCCGGTACAAATTACATCTTCAACGATCAAGCGTTTTGCTATACCACCGACTAGATGCTGCCTGTCCCGTACGCTAATCCTTATATACCCACTAGTCTCAAGGACATAGCCGCTGTTAAGGCCCGAAAGGAACCGACTTCATGAGAACGATCGTATTGCTGTTCGCACTCGTCACTCTGGCCGCCTGCTCGCAGACCGGCGGCGGTGGCACGCACTATGTTGGCGGTGACGGCGATTACTACCAGGGCATCGTCGCCCCCCGGTAACAGCGGTCGTTTTCCATCGATCACTTGGCTGCCGCGAGCGCGCCTTCGCCAGAGGGAAAAGGCTCGGCTAGTCTGGTGGGCCAGCGGCCGTCGGGCCCAAAGTGACAGGCTTTGGCCGCCCCCGCATCGCGCTTGATGTCGTCCCGAGCAAGGAGTGCGGTGCGAGGCGAAGCGGTCATGCTCGGCGATGGGTCCATGTCCAACGGCCATCCTCCTGACAATCCAGCACGGCTTCGTAGAGATCACGCGCGTCGCCTTCTTCGCCATTGTTGATGCAGGTAATCGCGTTCTTGGAGAGCAGGTTCAGCACCTTCCGAAACGTTTCATGACCGAGGGTTGCTTCAAGCCGGTCAAGAAAGACATATCGCGGTCTGGCGAGAAGCACCTTGGCGACAGCCAGGAGCTGTTGCTCGCCTAAGGACATTTCTCGGTCCTGTTCCTTCTCGAGCCCGAGCGCGTCGTGAACAAGGCCGTCGAGGCCAACGCTGCGCACGACCTCGAGCATTTGACTGTCGGAGGCATCGCCCGGGTTATCCGGAGGCAGAAGAATTTGCCGAAGCGACCCCGGCGGCAGATATGGGCGCTGCGGAAGAAACATCAGGTCGTTCGGGCGCAGAATCCGCCCGGCGCCGGCGGTCGGAATTCCGGCGGTTGCCCTGAAGAGCGCTGCACCTGCAGCCCCATGCGATCCCGATATCAACACCGGTGTTCCCGGCGGGATCGTTACCGACAGATCATGTAGCAATGCGTGGCCGCCAGCCGAGCCCAACGTCACGTGGTCGAAGGCCAAATTGCCATCTTGCTTGACCAGTTCGATGCCGGTCCCACCACCCCTTGTTCGGCTCTTTTCAATGGCTTCGAGCAGGGAACTCAGCCGGGAAACCACTGCGGCGAAATTTGAGATCGAATTGAATTGCCGAACGATCAAGGAGAACGCGCCCACGAGCATGGCAAAGGCCGCGCCGGATTGCGTGATCACTCCGAATTCGATTTCCCCCCGCATGAAAGCCGGAGCAATGATCAAGTCCGGGATGATCTGAATCATCCAATTGTAGCCGCTCGTAAAATAGGCCAGGTTCCGGTTGACCGCGGTAATGGTGAGGATGTTGGCGATCAGATCATCGAGGCGCTGCATCAATCGCGTTTTTTGCTGGCCTTCAACGCTGGCCACCATCACCGATTCAGCGTTTTCGCGCACATGCATGAGGCTGGACCTGAAGCTCGCTTCCTTGTCGAGTCGCTCATAGTTCAGGCCGATGAGAGGGCGCCCCAAAACGATCGTCATGTAGGAGCCGCAAGCCGCATATAGCACGGCTACGACAAACAGCAGGGGACTTATGGACCAAAGCACGCCTGAGAACGTCACCACCGTCAGTGTACTGCTGAACAACATGATGATGTAGGAGAGGGTGGTGACCGTGAATGCCTGGATGTCTTCGGATATCCGCTGGTCCGGGTGGCTCAGCGTCCCTGAGACCTCCAGGCGATAGTAGGCCTCATTCTCCAGATAGAGATCGACGGCGCGTCTCGTCAGGAACCCGCGCCAAAGCAGCGCCAGCCGTTCTTCGACAAAGCGCGCGATGACGCCGACAACGGTGAGGACGGCAAAGACGCAGACGTAAAAGACCGCTTGCCGAACGAACTCATCCATCTGGCGCTCGGCGATCGCAGTCATGAAATTGCGGCCGACGTAATTGTTCACCACGTTGAGGCCATTCAAGCCGAAGAGCAGAGCCATGAGCCCGGCAAACATCCACCTGGCCCTGCCGCCGACTTCGGATGTCAGGAAAAATCGGACAGCTCTTGCGAAACGAAATGCGGTCGTTCTGATCGGTACTGGCTGGCTGTCCATCTGAGTACCTTTTGTTGGTTTGGCCCTCAGAGCCAGCCGCCGGAAAAACCTGCACGCCTCAATCCCACCACCACAGGCGCGCACCGGCGCATGATGTTCCACAGCAAGCCTGTTCGGTAGTTCTCGATCATCAGGACGACCGGGCCCTGGTCGATGCCGAAGTGGTAGGGGCTGACCCACCAACCGGCTTCGGTTCCTTCCACCGGAAAGCTTCGGTTGAACGATGGCTTGAAGCCGTAAAGCCTGGTCATGCCGAGCTTCATGCGGGCGCAGTTCCAGATTGTCGGGATGACGATCTCCGGCGCGAACGGCAGCGAGGCGACGACGGCCCAGGGCGACACGGTTCCGTCATCCGGGCCGAAGGGCGCGCCGCGGGCGAGATAATCGAAAAACTCCCTTTCGCTGCCGTTCACGGTACGCTTGGTCCAACCCGGCCCGTCGCTCGCCGTGAAGCCCCAGCAATGCTCGCCGTAGCCGACGAAATTCTGCGGATTGCGGATGGCATATTC
Source organism: Ensifer sp. 22521 (assembly GCF_052044795.1). Lineage (NCBI taxonomy): Bacteria > Pseudomonadati > Pseudomonadota > Alphaproteobacteria > Hyphomicrobiales > Rhizobiaceae > Ensifer > Ensifer sp. 22521. The sequence continues at coordinate 115,399 of NZ_JBQENM010000009.1, read as the reverse complement.
CTGCTGGACGAATGTCGCGTGCCGGCTGTTCTGGAAATAGTCGCTGTTGTGCTCGCGCATGAACTCGTCACGGATCCCACGGAAATCGATCCACATATGCGAGAGCTGGTGAGTGAAGAGAGGGCCCGAATAGAGCAGCTCGCGACCATAAAGGTTCCGCCAGTCGTAGCTTTCGGTATAGGCGGCGTAAGCTTCGGCCGGCAGCGGATGGGTCGGCGAGCCGAGGCCGAGTATGTAGAGAAGCAGGCCCTCGTCGTAGCCGCGCCAGCGATAGGGAATGAAGCCGTTCTCCGGCCGCCAGCCATGGGTCAGCGTAAGTCCGTGATCGCAGGCCCAGTTCCAGTCGGCACGCTCATAGAGCGCATTTGCCGACCGGCGAATTTCGATTTCATCCGGCGTATCGCCATCAAAATAGGCGGCCACCGTCAGTGCACCAGCGAAAAGGAAGGCGGAGTCGATCGTCGACAATTCGCATTCCCAAACGCGTCTGCCGGTCTCAATGTCCAGGAAGTGATAGAAGAAGCCCTTGTAGCCGGAAGCATCCGGCTCCGGCCCTTGCGGGCATTGCAGGAGAAACTGCAGCCGTCGACGCGCGATCTTTGCGGCGAACTTGCGAATGACAATGCCCCGCTCGATAAGCACGGGGATCGTCGCCAGCGCCATGCCGATCGCCGCAATACTTGCGGGTGCATCTTCCTGTGTCTTGTCGCGCACGAGGCCGTTGTCGGGATTGGTGCAATGCAGATAGTACAGCAGCGTCGTGAACTGCAGCCGGGCAAGATCCTGCTCGGTCGGCATCCGGTTCAATTCGGGGTCTGTCGACAACAATCCCGGCATGGCTAGGCCACCACGAGGCGGACGTCGTGATCTCGTCCGTCGTCCACGAGTGGAACACTTCGGTCAGCGACCTTCCTGCCATCAAGGCTCAGCGAATAGTGCTTCTGTCCTCGTTTGGAATCTCGGCTCACCTTGATACGGTATGTTGATCTCCCATACCGAAAATCAACATCGTATGTCGACCACCCGGTGGGAATGCACGGCTCGATAAAAAGCCGGGGCCCCTGACGGCGAATGCCGAGAATGGCCTCAAGACCAACGCGGTACAGCCAGCCCGCCGATCCCGTATACCAGGTCCAGCCACCGCGGCCGGTGTGAGGAGCGGCGCCATAGACGTCGGCGCTGACAACATATGGCTCGACCATGTAGCGGTCGGTGTCTTTGGGTGACAGGGCATGGTTGATGGGATTGAGCATGCTCCAGAGCTGAAACGCCCGATCGCCATCCCCCAGCAATGCTGTCGCCAGCGCCACCCACGTGGCCGCGTGGGTGTACTGGCCGCCATTCTCCCGAATTCCGGGCACATAGCCCTTTATGTAGCCGGGCTGCAGCGCGCCCTTGTCGAACGGCGGATCGAAAAGCTGTATCAAGCCGCTGTCGGTACGAACGAGCCGCTCCCAAACCGCGCGCATTGCCTGCGCGGCGCGCTCGGCATCTGCAGCACCCGAGATAACTGCCCAGGCCTGCGGGATCGCGTCGATCTGACACTCGTCGTTCGACTGGGACCCGAGGGGAGTGCCATCGTCGAAGTAGGCACGGCGATACCAGGCGCCATCCCAGGCGTGGGTCTCCAGGGATATGCGCAGGGTCTCGGCGCGCTCCTTGCACCATTTGGCCCGTTCGTCATCTGCCATCGCCGATGCGATGGCGGCAAAGGATCCAAGGACGGTCAGAAAGAACCATCCGTTCCATACGCTCTCGCCTTTGCCTTCCGCGCCGACCCGGTTCATGCCGTCGTTCCAATCGCCCGTTCCCATAAGCGGAAGCCCGTGGCTGCCTAGCCGCAAACCTCGGTCAAGTGCCCGACAGCAGTGCTCATAGACGGTCCCGCTCTCCTGGCTGGCCGGAGGCACCTCGTAGCGCTCCTCCTCCTCGTCCTCTAGAGGCGGCGAGACGATGAAAGGAACCTGTTCGCTGAGGAGCCCGTAGTCTCCGGAGACCGATACATAGTGATGGACGACGTAGGGCAGAAAGTAGAGGTCATCCGTCATGCGTGTGCGCACGCCGGCACCCGATGGCGGATGCCACCAATGTTGAACGTCTCCCTCGGCAAACTGGCGCGAGGCAGCGCGAAGGATGTGCGTTCGCGCTTCATCGTGCGCGCAATGGACGAGGGCTGCGACGTCCTGGAGCTGGTCGCGAAATCCATAGGCGCCGCCGGATTGGTAGAACCCTGTTCGCGCCCAGATACGGCAAGCCAACACCTGATAGAGCAACCAGCGGTTCATCATGAGGTTGAAGGCCGTATCTGGCGTTCGGACCGTGACGGCGTTCAGCAGATGATCCCACTGTTGTGAAACGGCTGCCAGCGCGTTCCTGGCGCCCCTCGGTTCGGCATGTTCGCGGACGAGCCTGCGCATTTCCTCGCGGCTTTCGGCCTGCCCGAGCACGAATACCAGCTCGACGGTCACCGCCGGCGGGATTGAAACGCTGACCATGAGGGCTGCGCAGGGGTCGAGCAGAGAACCGGTTTGTCCCCCGAGATCGAAGCCTTCCAATCCCACCGGCTGAGCGATGGAACCGTTTCTGCCGAGGAACGCGCGCCGATCGCATGTGAACGATCGGACAGGCGCGCTTGAGGCGGCGAATGCGAGCGTTCCGGAAAAATCCCCTTCCCAGACGTTCCGGGCAACGATAGCACCGATCTCGCTGTCAAATTCGCATTCGACCCGGGAGCATGCGCTTTCGCGCAGCGTGCCGAGGACCCATTCAACGAAGTAGGTGGCGGTAAGGCGGCGAAGTCGTTTTCCGTCGTTGCGAATAGCAAGGCGGACAACCTTGATCGCTCCCGAGGCCGGCACGTGGACAGTCATTTCATGATGCAATGGTCCGCGACTGCTTTCGTAGCACGTGTAACCTTGACCATGCTTCGTCCTCGTCGTCGATGTCTGGCCGAGAGGCAAAGGCGTCGGCGTCCATAGCTCCGCCGTCTGCTCATCGCGCAAGTAGATAACTTCACTCGGCGGGTCCGAGACCGGATCGTTAGACCAGGGCGTGAGCCTGTTCAGTTGGCTGTTGCCCGCCCAAGTGTACCCAAGACCGCTGTCGCTCGTCAGGCAGCCAAACGCGCTATTGGCAAGGACGTTACACCACGGCGTTGGCGTCGCATCCGCTCCGATCACATATTCGCGCCCGTCTTTGGTAAACCCTCCACGGCCATTCCAAAAAAGCAGGCCATCTCGTGGGGCCTCGTGACGCCTTCCGTGCGCGGCGGAAACATTCGTCCTGGTCTCCCTCAGCGTCGGAAAAGTGGTGGCCGATCTCGCCGAAAGTTGAGCTGAAAGGGATCCTTGACTGCAGCAAAGGACGAGGCGCGCGGCGGCCGTGATCGCATTTTCTGCACTGGCCGAAACACCGGCCCTCGGTGGGAAATGAACACCCCCGGCTTTGCCGAGGGTTTGCTCCACATGGACCGTCGCCTTGGCGCTCAACTGCAAGCTTTCGCTCGCTTCCTCTTCATCAAGGACCGCGAGATCGAAGGGAAATCCGCGACTGGCAAGGAATGCGTGGGCATTGATGACATTGTCGACGAGAGCGTCCTCGTCGGTTTTGTCGATACGCAGCAGGAGAATTGGGATGGCTCCCGATAGTCCCGCCGATCCCAAGTCGTCGCGGTTCAGCCGCCTCGTGTCGGGCGCGCTGCCTTCCCTTAAGCCGGCAACAGAAAATGCCAGATGTGCTACGAGCCGATTGTAGACGGCCAACTCTTGAGGAGAGGGTGACTGGGGCGGGCCTTCATTGTTTTTCTCGGCGTCCACCAACGCTTGACGCGCGGCGTCGATATTGGCGAAGCGTCTTGCTATTGCGGCAGCGTCTACATCACTATCGGCTGAGCCCGTTACGAATGCGATCAGTTCCATTCCGGAGGGTTCCAGATCGACTGTCCGGCGCAGGCTGAAGATAGGGTCGAGCACGGGGCCCGTCGTCCCTGATAAACGGCTCCCCGGCACCAGGGCGTCAGGGTTTGAGGCCGTCCGCCGCCGGCCAAGAAATCTGTAGCGGTCCGTTTCATATTCCACCACATGGCCCTGGCGGCTTGACGCAGACACGTGTACCGCCCAGACGGGGCGCTCCGATGCACTGCGCGGCCGGCGCCGTGCGAACAAAGCGGTTGTTTCGGTATCGAACCAGGTTTCGATGAAAAGCTTGGCAAATGCCGGATGTGCGCTATCGGCGCTTCGACCATTCAGGCAGACTTCGGAATAGCTTGTCAGCTCAAGCTTTCTCGCTTTCTCACCCTTATTGCAGAGTTTCAGCAAACGCACCTCGGCATCGCAATCCAGTGCGACCGCCACGTCCCATCGAAGATCGATGTCTCCGAGCAAACAGCGATACTCGGCACGATCACCGTGAAACGTGTGTTCGTAGATCGCATCCGGATGGCAGATCGGCTGCCGGCCAATCGTCCAGACCTCGCCGCTCTCAAGGTCGCGGATGTAGCAGAACTGGCCCCAGCAATCGCGTGTGCCGTCCTCACGCCAACGCGTGATGTCGAGGCCGCGCCAGGTTTCATACCCGGCACCGGCCTCGGTCAGAAGCACGTTGTAGTGCCCATTCGAAAGCAGGATCGTGTCAGGAGGCACGCCTGCCGGACGTGTCGCACTGACGTCAACCTTGCCAGCTGGCCGGACCATCAGACCGATCCTTCATTGCGGGCTACACATTGTCACCCTCAGTCGACGTCCTGGGCTTCGCCTGTTGCGCACCCGGAACGCCCCATTTCCAACCGCTGATCGACGGCATGTCGTCACCATGCTTCTCGATATATTCGCGATGCTCGATCAGCTTGGCTTGAATTGCCTGCTTGAAATAGGCGGCGCGCGCCCCGAGCTGGGGCAGGCGGTCGATGACATCGCCGGCGAGATGGAACCGATCGAGCTCGTTGAGCACCACCATGTCGAACGGCGTCGTCGTCGTACCTTCCTCCTTGTAGCCACGAACATGCAGGTTGCCGTGGTTGGTGCGGCGGTAGGTGAGGCGATGGATCAGCCACGGATAGCCGTGGAAGGCAAAGATGATCGGCTTGTCCCTGGTGAAGATACCATCGAAGTCACGGTCCGTGAGGCCGTGGGGATGTTCTTCTGCCGGTTGCAGTTTCATCAGGTTGACGACATTGACGACCCGCACCTTCACTTCCGGAAGATGCTCGCGCAGCAATTGCACCGCGGCCAGCGTTTCGAGCGTCGGAACGTCGCCGCAGCAGGCCATGACGACATCCGGTTCGCTGTCGGCATCGTTGCTCGCCCAATCCCAGATGCTGACGCCCATGCTGCAATGGCGCACCGCCTGTTCCATTGTCAGCCATTGCGGCCCGGGTTGCTTTCCCGCCACGACGACGTTGATGTAGTTGCGGCTGCGCAGGCAATGGTCGGTGACAGACAGCAGCGTGTTGGCATCCGGCGGCAGGTAGACGCGGATGACGTCAGCCTTCTTGTTGACGACGTGATCGATGAAGCCGGGATCCTGATGGCTGAAGCCGTTGTGGTCCTGCCGCCAGACATGGGAACTCAGGAAGTAGTTCAGCGACCCGACGGGCCGGCGCCAGGGAATTTCGTTGCAGACTTTCAGCCACTTGGCATGCTGGTTGAACATCGAATCGATGATGTGGATGAAGGCTTCGTAGCAGGAGAAGAAGCCGTGGCGGCCGGTCAGCAGATAGCCTTCGAGCCAGCCCTGGCACTGGTGTTCGCTGAGCACCTCCATGATGCGGCCGTCCGGTGAGAGGTGGTCGTCCTCCGGATAGATTTCGGCCATGTAGCAGCGATTGGTGACCTCCAGCACGTCCTGCCAGCGGTTCGAGTTGTTTTCATCCGGACTGAACAGGCGGAAGTTCCTGGCGTCCATGTTGGATTTCATCACGTCGCGCAGGAACTTGCCCATGACGCGGGCCGCTTCCACATTGGTCCCGCCGGGACGGGGAACCTCGACGGCATAGTCGCGGAAGGCCGGCATCTTCAGATCGCGCAGCAACAGGCCGCCATTGGCGTGCGGATTGTCGCTCATGCGGCGATGTCCCGTTGGCGCAAGTGCTGCGATCTCCGGCTTCAGCCGGCCTTGATCGCTGAAAAGCTCCTCGGGGCGATAGCTCTTCATCCATTGCTCGAGGATGCGGATGTGCTCGGGCTTGTCCATCTCGCCCATCGGCACCTGATGCGCCCGCCAGTAGCCCTCGCATTTCTTGCCATCGATCTCCGGGGGGCAGGTCCAGCCCTTCGGCGTGCGGAAGACGATCATCGGCCATGCCGGCCGCTTCAGATTGCCCCTCACGCGGGCATCGTCCCAGATCTGCCGGATCTCGGCCATCGCCGTATCCAGCACAGCGGCGAGTTGCTGATGCACGCTTGCCGGATCATGCCCTTCGACGAAGTAGGGCTTGTAGCCCATGCCCTCGAAGAACTTCTGCAGCTCGTCGCGCGGAATGCGGGCGAGGAAGCACGGATTGGCGATCTTGTAGCCGTTCAGATGCAGGATCGGCAGCACGCAGCCGTCGCGGGCCGGGTTCAGGAACTTGTTGCTCTGCCAGCCGGTCGCAAGCGGCCCGGTCTCGGCCTCGCCATCGCCGACGATGCAGGCGACGACGAGGTCCGGGTTATCGAAGGCGGCGCCATAGGCGTGGCTCAACGCATAACCAAGTTCGCCGCCCTCATGGATGCTGCCGGGCGTTTCCGGCGCCACGTGGCTCGGGATGCCACCTGGAAAGCTGAACTGCTTGAAGAGCCGCTGCATGCCCTCGGCATCTTCACCGATGTTCGGATAGAACTCGGTGTAGGTCCCTTCGAGATAGGCATGCGCCACCAGCGACGGCCCGCCGTGCCCCGGCCCGATGATATAGATCATGTTGAGATCGTCGCGCTTGATCACGCGGTTGAGATGCACATAGAGCATGTTGAGGCCAGGCGAGGTGCCCCAGTGGCCGAGCAGGCGCGGCTTGATGTGTTCGCGTTTCAGCGGCTCGCGCAGGAGCGGATTGTCGAGCAGATAGATCTGGCCGACAGAAAGGTAGTTCGACGCGCGCCAATAGGCGTCCATCAGTCGGAGTTCGTCTGCCGATAATGGCGTTGTTGAATGCGAGCTCCCGGATGCCGTCTCTTTCATCGATACCGTTTCAGGCGAAACCATCTGAACCTCCCGATCATTAGGACATTGCCTGGATTTCTCCGACTTGCAGTCGTGCAAGCCACTGCAGTCTCTTGAATTCGCTACGGTCGTTGCTGTTTGCCGGCGACGGGCAGAATGATGGAACACCTGTCTTCGGACGACAGCGGCTGGGATCGTCTTGCCAACTCGGTGTCGCGAACACCTGCGTGTCGCGGCACAATTAAAAGGGGCGCTATTGCGGATATGGTTCCGAGAAATGCTCGACCACGCCCCGAACGCCGCGGACATTTTCGGCAACGATCCGTGCGGCCCTCCGGCACTCGGCCGTCTCCACGTTGCCCCAGAGATGAACGATGCCATCGGTCACTGCGACCTTCACATCCAGACCTTCGAGGCCGGTGTTCTCGCCGAGGCGCACGAGAATGCTGCGCCGGATCGCTTCATCACCCGCGGCCGTCTCGTCCTGCTTTGCCGACAAAACCGCCTGCAACAGATCGGCGCGGCTGACGATGCCGACCAGTACGCCGTTCCTGAGAACGGGAAGGCGCTTGATGCCACGTTCCTGCATCAGCGCCGCCACCCGCGCGAGCGGCGCATCCTCGTCGATGGTAACGAGATCGGCTGTCATGGCGTCGCCCACCCTCCAAGAGGATCGGCGTATATAGGCGTGGGCCCTGTCGTCGGCCGCAAGCGTCGCGTCCGCCAGCGGTCCGCCGCCACCGAGTTCCGTGCGCCGGATCAAGTCGCCCTCGCTGATCAGCCCAATGAGACGGCCTTCATCGTCAACGACCGGAAGGCCGCTGACGTGGCTGTCGAACATGATCCGGGCTGCCTGTCTGACGCTGTTGTCAGGCGAAAGCCTGACGATCTTTGTCGTCATCACATCTTTGACGCGCATGTCGATCCAACTCCGAAAAGGACCTTGGTACCGTCATTAGCGGGCGTAAGGTAAACCTATCGCGGCGGTTCGACAACCTGTTCGTGGGGGAGATGTTCGAGTTGAGCGCTGGCGCTGGCAGAACCCGTGCTGCAGCTTCTAGTCGAGCCCAAACACTCGTGCACAGCCCGATTGGATTTAACTAGCTCTCGACGCGCGCGGTTGTGTTCTGGTGGAGCCGAAGGGAGTCGAACCCTCGACCTCCGCAGTGCGATTGCGGCGCTCTCCCAACTGAGCTACGGCCCCATTGCAAGTGGGATCATGAACAAATCCACGGTCTTTGCAAGGGCAACGTAGCAGACCTTGGTCCGTTCGAAATACAAGGGTCGCGGCAGGTCATTCGCCAAAGTCGTGTTCGCGCGTGCAACTTTGACAGGTAGAGCACATTCCCATATCGACAACGCCACACCGTTCGTGCAGAGACGTTCTGATGGATGATCTGAAATACCCGCGTACCTATCACCTGCCGACAAGTCCCGGGCTCCAAAGCGACGACAAGCGGATACCGGACCTTGCGCCCTTTCGGGGGGAACGTGTGATCATTACCGAAAAAATGGATGGCGAATGCACGACTCTGACCACGGTCAGGTCCTATGCCCGATCGCCGGACAGCGGCTATCATCCGTCACGTGACTGGCTGCGCGCTTACCACGCGCGCCGTGCACCGCATATCCCGGATGATTGGCGGATTTCCGGCGAGTATCTCTATGCCCGGCACTCGGTTGCCTATACCCGCATATCCGGCAACGCCCTGCGGTCGTTCTTTTACGGCTTTGGCGTCTGGGATGACAGCAATGAGCTTCTGAACTGGGATACCACGCTCGAAATCCTGGAAATGTTGGAAATCGAGCCGGTTCCGGTCCTCTATGATGGACCGTTCAGCGATGACGTCATCCAAAATGTGGTAGCGGGCTTGGATACGTCGCGCCAGGAAGGCTTTGTCATCCGGCTCGCCGACCGGATGCCTTACCCCGCGGGCGCGGGCAGCGCTGCTCGGTTCTTTGATGGCATCGCCAAGTGGGTGCGATCTAGCCACGTTATAAATGAAAAACACTGGATGGCCGGCCCGGTCGTGCCGAACGAGTTGCGAGAGGGGCTTGACGCGACGCCATAGGCCGGAAGTCCGCGCCGCTGCTCGGTGCTCGATTTCAGGATCGCTTTTTCAGGAATAGCGCCTAATCGCGCCCCCAGTCCTCCTGCGAGCTCGCCGAACACTTCGAAACCGAGCTTCTCATGAAGGGACGGGCCTGGAATTCGAACGTGTCAAGCCAAGGCCCTGGCCGCGATACTGCTCGGCAATGGCGAGATAGTGGACGAAGGCCCAGCCGTTGCCATCCGTGGCGTCGAGCCCGCCGGTCGCGGCCCCGGTCTCAGCGCGCCAGATTCGAAGCAGAGCCAGCCAGGTTTTGGGCGGGTCTGATGCCTTCTCGAGCGCCGAGCTCGATCGTTCTGAACGCGTCGCGCCACAGGCTAGGACTGCGCGTTTGTAGCTGCACGGGCGTCATTGACGCGTGCCGCCGTATGTTACCGTAGGCCACGTCCCCATGCGCTTGTCGAACCATGCTCGCGGGTTTACGCTGATGCGTAACGAAAGCACCGCCCGAACCTCGCTGAAATTCTGACGGTGCGTGTCAACGATGAGATGACGCCCGAATCCCGGCCGCGAACGTCCATGGCGCCCGGATGAATGTGGAATTCTTCTGTATCCGACATGGGCGCCTGCCGGCTCCGCACTTCCCTTAATGGGCCTCTCAGTGGGCCCGGCGATTTGGAGGAGGATTAGCAATGGCCCAGACGATGAAGGCCGCCGTCGTTCGGCAGTTCCGCACGCCCCTTGTGATCGAGGAGGTGGCGGTGCCGACGCCGCAACCTGGGCAGATCCTCGTCAAATATGAAGCAACGGGCGTCTGCCACACCGACCTCCATGCAGCAAATGGAGACTGGCCGGTAAAGCCTAGCCCGCCGTTTATTCCGGGACACGAGGGCGTCGGCTATGTCTCGGCAGTGGGTGCTGGTGTCAAGAGAGTGAAAGAGGGGGACAGGGTCGGCGTTCCCTGGCTTCACAGCGCATGTGGTTACTGCCCGCATTGCCGTACCGGTTGGGAGACACTCTGCGCATCACAGTCGAACACCGGATATTCCGTCGACGGAACATTTGCCGAGTATGGACTGGCGGATCCCGACTTCGTCGGCAGCCTGCCCACCGGGCTGGACTTCGGCCCTGCTGCGCCGGTTCTTTGCGCCGGCGTGACCGTTTACAAGGGATTGAAGGAAACGGAAGTACGGCCCGGCGAATGGGTCGCCGTCTCCGGCATCGGTGGCCTTGGCCACATGGCTGTGCAGTACGCAAAGGCGATGGGCATGCATGTCGTCGCCGCGGACATCTTCGACGACAAGCTGGCACTTGCAAAGCAGCTAGGCGCCGACATTACAGTCAACGGCAAGGCGAAGGATGCCGTAGAGCAGGTAATCAAGGCGACCGGCGGCGTGCATGGGGCGCTCGTAACTGCGGTTTCACCTGCTGCAATGGAACAGGCGTTCGGATTCCTGCGATCGCGGGGCACGATGGCGCTCGTCGGCCTTCCCCCTGGGATGATCTCCGTGCCGGTCTTTGAAACGGTGCTCAAGCGCATAACGCTGCGCGGATCGATCGTCGGCACCCGCCAGGATCTGGAGGAATCGCTGCAGTTTGCCGCTGAAGGCAAGGTCGCGCCGCATTTCTCATGGGACAGCCTCGAGAACATCAATGAGATCTTCCACCGGATGGAGGCCGGCAAGATCGACGGGCGCATCGTCATGAGCCTGCAGTAGCTGGCCCAGCCGTGCCCGTCCGGTCGAGAGGCCCCGCTTCGTTTCCGCCAAAGGAACGGTGCCGCATCGATCGATGGGAATAGCGGGCCCATGCCCGGAGTGGAGAATGTATTGCGCACCCAAACTGCGCGCCTCCTCAAATCGCCGTCCTCACCAGGGCCGTTTGGCGAAATGCCCGGAGACCTTTTGCAGAAAGGAAATGGCAATGAGCAAGGGCATGTTCTCGGATCAGCACGGTCTGTCCAGACGAGATCTCCTGCTGGTGGCAGGGACTGCGGCGGCCACGCTCGCCACATACAGCCAGGCTGCCCGGGCAGCACCGGGCGGAGGCACCCTTGTGATCGATGAGGTGAAGCAGGGCGAGGACGTCTTTGCCTATATCAGCAGGATCAAGGGCGGTTTTGACGAGACGACCTATCGGCAGGTGCTGGGGTGTGCGAACGCGTTCAAGGAAGGAGATCAGACGATCGGGGTGGTGGCGGAAAATGACACATCGCGAACGAACGCCCGGACCCTTCTGGCAAGCACGAAGATCGGAGACCTTCACCAGCGCCCGCTGCTTGAGGACGATCTGCAAAGGCTGATCTGGCAGACAACGGACCAGGCCCAGCACGAAAAGGTCAAAGACTGGACCATGGGCCAGCTGAAGGAGTTTCTCCTGACTGCATCGGAAGAAGAGATCAAAGGCATCATGAATGGGCTGACCAGCGATACGATCGGTTGCGTGCCGAAACTGATGAGCAACGAAGAGCTTATCTCCGTCAGCCAAAAGATCTTCAACGTCATGCCCGGCACCAAGTTGGGGGCCAAGGGGTATATGGGCGCGCGTATTCAGCCGAATTCGCCAACCGACCACCCCGACGACATCATGTGGCAGGTCTTCGACGCATTCTCCTATGCGACTGGCGACATCGTCATCGGCACCAACCCGGTGGACAGTACCGTCAACAGCGTCGTCACGGTGGAACGTGCCCTCAAGGATATCGTCGATACCTTCAAGCTTGTTGACGTCATTCCCTGGTGCGTGCTCGCCCACATCGACGTTCAGGCCGAGGTGAGCGAGAGCTTCCCCGGAACGGTTTCCACGGTGTTCCAGAGCCTCGCAGGAACGGATGATTGCAACAAGATCTTCGACATCACCAATGAGAAGATCCTGAAATATGCAAGCGCGAAGGCAGGGGAAAGATATGGCCTCTACTTCGAGACCGGGCAGGGCTCGGAATTCACCAACGGCGTGGCAAACGGCGTCGACATGATGGTGCTTGAGTCTCGAAAGTATGGCTTCAGCAGAGCGGTCAGCATGGAGCTTGCGAAGGTGCAGCCCAAGGGCGCATGGCTCCATGTCAACGATGTTGCCGGCTTCATCGGGCCGGAGGTCTTCAAGAGTCGCGAACAACTCGTACGGTGCTGCCTCGAAGACATGGTCATGGGCAAGCTCCATGGGCTGACCATCGGCCTCGATATCTGCACCACCCTGCATATGACTGTCAGCCTGGACGATCTGGATTGGTGCCAGGACCAGATCATGCCGGCCAATCCGGCCTACCTAATTGCTCTGCCCACCAAAAATGACCCGATGTTGAGCTATCTCACGACCGCGTTTCAGGATCACGTGCGCGTACGGGAGAAATTTGGCTTCAAGGTCAACGATGCGATGTGGGATTTCTACAAACGCATCGGGATCGTCGGCAACGACAACAGCTACACGTCAAACTACGGGGATCCCCTCTGGGTCTACTATCAGTACCGCCTCGCCAAGGGTGACAAGCGGCCAAAGGAAACTGTCTACGCCGAAGGCAGGCAGATGATGATGGAGGTCGAAGCGAGAGGCGTCGACCTGGCGACGGGCCACGGAGAGAAGATCTGGGATCTCAACCCTGCGCTCGCGACGAAAGTAAGGGGTCTATATGACGACGCCAAACAATCTCTTTGGGCCGAACTTACGCCGGAGTTTATCGCTGCCGTGCCCGGCGTCGTCCCGGTTCGCACCCTGTCCAAGGACCGAAACGACTACATTGCGCACCCGACCACCGGTGAAACGCTGAGCCCGGATTCCATCAAGGAGATTGAGCGGGTAAGGGCTTCGTGGAAGGCCGACATGCCCAAAGGTCAGATCGTCATATCGGACGGTCTCAATGCCAAGGCCATCATGGATGACGGGCATCTAGCGCCTTACCTCGAAGAGATGCGAAGGTTGCTTGGAGACGCCGGTGTCACGGTGAGCGACAAGAACATCCTGGTGACCAGCGGCAGGGTGCGGGCCGGCTACAGGATCGGCGAGATGCTCTTTAAGGATGCCGACCCCAACAGTTTCCGCGGAATTCTCCACATCATCGGCGAGCGGCCCGGAACCATGCACCACGCCTACTCGGTCTATATCACCGTCGCCAAAGGCAAGCGTTGGGCTGAGAAGGACATCGATCACGACATGACGAAACTGGTCAGCAACGTCGCCGATACCGCGCTTGCACCTAAAGAGGCGGCGAGGGAGACCCTGACCATCATCCGGGAGATCATCGGCAAGGATGTGAACGGCAGCCGACGATATGGATGATCGCGCATCGTGCTGCAGGACAGCAGAGCGGTATCTGCCCTGGGAGCGGCAACAGCGGCGTCAGCTTTGCACACAAGCACGACAGGACGCGCTGACTGACCGAGTCACGTCCCATCCACGAAAAAACCCAGGGGCACGGCTCAAACGCCCCTGGGCAAAATTCTGGTCGGGGGACAGTCACGCGTTCCATGAAAACCGCGTGACTGATTGATACGTCACCACAACCACCATCTCGGTGGAGCAGGTTAGCTGCAGCCGCTCGTCGCACCGCAGGTGTCGCACTTCTCGCAGGTGCCGTTGCGCACCATCGTGAAGTTCTGGCACTCGGTGCACATGTTGCCGGTGTAGCCCTGCATGATCGAGCGGGCGCGGCGCTCGGCCTCCACCTTTTTGGCGTCCGTCTTGGCCGATGCCGCTTCGGCGGCTGCCTTGTCGGAGAAGAGAGCCGTCACTTCCGTAACCGTCTCAGCCGTTTCCTCGGCAATCTCTTCGGCCAATTCCGCCGCACGTTCTTCGTAATCGCGCTTGAAGGCGACGATTTCGGAGGTCGCGATGGCGGTTGTCGTCTCGATCTTGCGCACCGTGTTGCCGGCGATCGCCGTTACGGTTGCGCCAGAAGAGGCGCGGGCAGGAGCAGCCGTTGCCGAGCCCTTCGGCTCGCCGGCGCGTTCGGCCGTGCCACCGACGATGGTCGGCTTGTAGCCACGGGTCCAGCCTGTCGAAATCAGGTTGGTCTTGCCTTCCTGGATCCCCTTGCCGAGCGCCGTGTTGCTGAAATCGGACGTGTCGACATGGGCGAGGTCGTGGCGGCCGAGATAGGAGACGGCGAGTTCGCGGAAGACGTAGTCGAGGATCGACGTCGCGTTCTTGATCGCATCGTTGCCCTGGACCATGCCGGCCGGCTCGAACTTGGTGAAGGTGAAGGCCTCCACATATTCTTCGAGCGGCACGCCATATTGCAGGCCGAGCGAGATGGCGATGGCGAAGTTGTTCATCATCGCACGGAAGGCAGCGCCTTCCTTGTGCATGTCGATGAAGATCTCGCCGAGGCGGCCATCACCGAATTCGCCGGTGCGCAGATACACCTTGTGACCACCGACAACGGCCTTCTGGGTGTAGCCCTGGCGGCGGTTCGGCAGCTTTTCGCGGGCGCGGATCACCTTTTCGATGACGCGCTCGACGATCTTTTCGGTGATGGTCACGGCCTGGGCGGCGGCCGGCGCCTGGATCAGATCCTCCAGCGCATCCTCGTCCTTGTCGTCCTCGATCAGCGAGGCGTTCAGCGGCTGCGACAGCTTGGAACCATCGCGGTAAAGGGCGTTCGCCTTCAGCGCCAGCTTCCAGGAAAGCATGTAGGCGTTCTTGCAGTCCTCGACGGTCGCCTCGTTCGGCATGTTGATCGTCTTGGAGATGGCGCCCGAGATGAACGGCTGGGCAGCCGCCATCATGCGGATGTGGCTTTCGACCGAGAGGTAGCGCTTGCCGATCTTGCCGCAGGGGTTAGCGCAATCGAAGACCGGCAGGTGCTCGTTCTTCAGGAACGGCGCGCCTTCAAGCGTCATCGCGCCGCAAACGTGGATGTTGGCTGCTTCGATGTCCTTCTTCGAGAAGCCCATATGGTCGAGGAGGTTGAAGTCCATCGCGCCGAGCTGCTCGTCGGTGACCTTCAGCGTGCCCTTGAGGAAGTCGGCGCCCAGCGTCCACTGGTTGAAGACGAACTTGATGTCGAAGGCACTCTTCAACGCGGCGTTGACCGCTTCGACCTTCTCGTCGGTGAAGCCCTTGGCCTTCAGCGTTGACGGGTTGATTGCCGGCGCCTGGTTCAGGTTGCCATGGCCGACGGCGTAAGCCTCGATCTCGGCGATCTGGCTTTCGCTATAACCGAGCGAGCGCAGCGCTTCCGGTACGGCACGGTTGATGATCTTGAAGTAGCCGCCGCCGGCGAGCTTCTTGAATTTCACCAGCGCGAAGTCGGGCTCGATGCCGGTCGTATCGCAGTCCATGACGAGGCCGATCGTGCCGGTCGGCGCGATGACGGTTGCCTGGGCGTTGCGGTAGCCGTGCTTTTCGCCGAGTTCCAGCGCCTTGTCCCAGGCGCTCATGGCGTGGATGACGAGGTCCTGGTCCGGATTGTCGCCATGGATGAGGGCGACCGGGTTGACCGAGAGCGCCTCGTAGCCGGTCGTCTCGCCATAGGCGGCGCGGCGATGGTTGCGGATGACGCGCAGCATGTTGTCGCGGTTCGGGGCAAAGCCCGGGAACGGACCCAGCTTCTCGGCCATTTCGGCCGAGGTGGCGTAGGAAACACCAGTCATGATCGCCGTCAGCGCGCCGGCGATGGCGCGGCCTTCGGCGCTGTCATAGGGAATGCCCGAGGACATCAGCAGGCCGCCGATGTTGGCATAACCGAGGCCGAGCGTGCGGTATTCGTAGGAGAGTTCGGCAATCTCGCGGGACGGGAACTGCGCCATCATGACCGAGACTTCAAGGACGACGGTCCACAGGCGGACGGCGTGCTCGTAGTCGGCGATGTTGATGCGCTTGGTCGCCGCATCCTTGAACATCATCAGGTTCAGCGAGGCGAGGTTGCAGGCGGTGTCGTCGAGGAACATGTACTCCGAGCACGGGTTCGACGCGCGGATCGGGCCGGCGGCCGGGCTCGTGTGCCAGTCGTTCATCGTCGTGTTGAAGTGCAGGCCCGGATCGGCGGACGCCCAGGCGGCGTAGGAGATCGACTCCCAGAGGTCACGGGCCTTCAGCGTCTTCATCACGCGGCCGTCCTTGCGGGCGGTCAGCTGCCAGTCGCCATCGGCTTCGACGGCGCGCAGGAAGTCGTCCTTGATCGAGACCGAGTTGTTGGAGTTCTGGCCGGAAACCGTGAGATAGGCTTCCGAATCCCAGTCGGTGTCATAGGTCTTGAATTCGAGGTCCTTGTAGCCCTGCTTGGCGAACTGGATGACGCGCTGGACGTAGTTTTCCGGAACCAGCGCCTGCTTGGCGGCGCGGATCTCGCGCTTCAGCGCCGGGTTCTGCTTCGGGTCGTAGCAGGCGTCGTCGGTGCCGTCGCAGTTGACGCAGGCCTTCATGATCGCCTTCAGATGCTTGGCGACGACCTTGGAACCGGTGACAAGCGCAGCGACCTTCTGCTCTTCCTTGACCTTCCAGTTGATGTATTCCTCGATATCCGGATGGTCGATATCGACAACGACCATCTTGGCGGCGCGGCGGGTGGTGCCACCCGACTTGATGGCGCCGGCGGCGCGGTCGCCGATCTTCAGGAACGACATCAGGCCGGAGGACTTGCCGCCGCCCGAGAGCTTTTCGCCTTCGCTGCGCAGATGCGAGAAGTTGGAGCCGGTGCCCGAGCCATACTTGAACAGGCGCGCTTCACGCACCCAGAGGTCCATGATGCCGCCTTCGTTGACGAGATCGTCAGCGACCGACTGGATAAAGCAGGCATGCGGCTGCGGATGCTCGTAGGCCGACTTCGACTTGGTCAGCTTGCCGGTGAAGGGATCGACATAGAAGTGGCCCTGGCCGGGGCCATCGATGCCATAGGCCCAGTGCAGGCCGGTGTTGAACCATTGCGGCGAGTTCGGCGCGACGCGCTGGGTGGCGAGCATGTAGGCGAGTTCGTCCTGGAAGGCGGAGGCGTCTTCTTCCGTGTCGAAGTAGCCGCCCTTCCAGCCCCAATAGGCCCAGGTGCCGGCCAGGCGATCGAAAACCTGGCGGGCATCGGTCTCGGAACCGTAGTGTTCTTCCTTGGGCAGAGCCTTCAGCGCATCCGTGTCAGGGACCGACCGCCAGAGGAAGGAGGGGACGTCGTTCTCCTCGACGCGCTTCATCTTGGCCGGAACGCCGGCCTTGCGGAAATACTTCTGGGCGAGAATGTCGGCCGCGACCTGGCTGAACTGAGCCGGAACGTCGATATCGGCTAGGCGGAAGACGATCGAACCATCAGGGTTCTTGATCTCACTCGTAGCCTTGCGGAATTCGATCTCCGCATAGGCGGATTGCCCGGCCTTGGTGAAACGACGTTCGATCTTCATTGTCCCTGGTCCTTCGTGTTGCCTAGCGCCCGCCACAGGCGCAATTGTCCCCGCCCGGCCGCGAGGGTCATCCCGCAGCCAGTCTCAGCTTCCGTCCTTGGAGAGAAACCCATAACTGGGTGACCCTGTATCTTGTGAGATAGGCTGGCTGCAAGCACTAAATATAGTGTTAACAGCATCTTTATGCCAGCCAAATATTGCCCCAGCAGGCCCAAAAAATCGCACAGAAATCCTCACGGCGACCGCATGGTGAAATCCATGACTGCCGCCTGTCAGAACCGACGATTTGGTGAGATGAACCGGGCGCTAAACAATCCGGTCCGCCGCCGTCGCAACGTGAAATCCATTAACCGTGAATCGTCCGGGGGCGTCAAGGGGTGGTTTGTGACGGAAGTTTGAGCGCTAGATGTTGTGTCGACCGACTGTGGAAAACGGGGACATCGGCCAACCCCATGAAAATCAGGCACTTCCAGAGGTTGCCTGTGAGACTAACGCAACGGTCAGCGCCAGATCAAAAAATTGACGGGTAAAAAACCGCATAAAAACCATCCCCAACGGTACCCTCGGTTGCGCTTAGGAAAACGATATGGGGTGGCCGTGGTGATTCGCGCCTTACGCCTTGAGGCCGCTCGCCTTTTGGGTCGCGAACGGAGTATCGGCACTACCTATAGTGCTCTACACCATCCCGCTCCCGGCCGACGATACTGGCGCAGGTGCAAAGACTGGCAGGTTCGTGAGGGGTGAGCGGGATCAGCGGCACGCACTGATCCCGCCTTGGAACTCAATCGACGCGCTTCTGCAACTCGCGGGCACCATTCGGCGCATTCACCTTGCCCTCGGTGATGAAGTAGGCAAACACATCGCGCGGCTCTTTCTTGGCCTTGCGGTCCGGGGCGCTCTTCTCAAGCCCACTCGGTTCGTCGCCACTGGCAAAGCTCTTGGCGCGCTCGGCCCAGAGGTCGAGCTTGTCGGCCGCATAGCAGGTCTCGATATCGTCGCTGCCCTTCTGCAGACGCAGATAGACGAAGTCGGCGGTGACATCGGCGATCATCGGATAGTCCGCATGTTCGGCGAGCACCACGGCAACGCCGTATTTCTCCAGCAGCGCCACGAACTCCAGAACCTGGAAGGTGGGATTGCGGACCTCGACCACATGGCGGAGCGGCAGCCCATCCTGTTTTGCCGGCAGAAGTTTCAGAAAACCCTCGAAGTCGTCAGGTTCAAACTTCTTCGTCGGCGCGAACTGCCAGAGGATCGGTCCGAGATGAGGCCCAAGCTCGGTCAAGCCCTGCGTCAGGAATCGCTCCATGGATTCACCGGCTTCCGAGAGAACCTTGCGGTTGGTGACGAAGCGGCTCGCCTTCAACGAAAAGATGAAATCCTCGGGCACTTCGGAGGCCCACTTGGCGAAGGTCTCGGGCTTCTGCGACGAATAATAGGTGCCGTTCACCTCGATCGCGCGAAGCTGCTTGCCGGCGTATTCGAGCTGGCGCTTCTTTGCCAGCGTGCTCGGATAGAAGGTGCCCTCCCAGGGCTCGAAGGTCCAGCCGCCGATACCAACGCGGATCTTTCCGGATTTTGCCATGCCATCCTCCTCAACAACGGTCGTCGGTTGACCGCGTGCTTTTCAGTCTTTGATCGATTTCGTCATGTCCACGAGTGTCCACCCTGGACGATAGGGATTGGGTCGGCGACCCGTTTCTTGAAATCCATAGGCGCGATAGAGCGCGATATTTCGCTCCATGCGTGAATTGGTATAGAGCCGCACCTCCGGCAAGCCCCACTCGGCCGCCTTGCCGTCCAGAAATTTCAGCAGCTCGATGCCGAGCCCCTGGCCCTGACAGGCTGGGACAACGGCGATGCTGAAAATCAGCAGGTGATCGGCTTGCCGCTCGAAAACGGCAAGCGCCGCAACAACTTCATCTTGCTCCCGAAGCCAAACCTCGCTGCGAAGAATGCGAGGCGCGTAGTCTTCGGTTACCGGGAGCGGCGGCCCGCCAAGGAGCGCCCGATAGGGCTCGTAGGCCGCCGCCGTCACGCTTTGCACCGCAGCCAGGTCTTCCAGACGAGCAGGCCGCATCATGCCGCGATCACTCCTTCCGGTCGCCGATCGGCGTCGAGGCGTTCACTCCGCCGCCTCGACCTTTTTCATCGGCCGGCGATCGAGAAGCTCCTTCAGGAACTGGCCGGTATAGGAGCGCCTCTCCTTGACCACCTCTTCGGGCGTGCCCTTGGCGATGACCTCGCCGCCACCATCGCCGCCCTCGGGACCGAAGTCGATGACCCAGTCTGCGGTCTTGATGACTTCGAGATTGTGCTCGATGACCACGACGGAATTGCCCTGGTTGACGAGCTCATGCAGAACTTCAAGAAGCTTGGCTACGTCATGGAAATGCAAGCCGGTCGTCGGCTCGTCGAGGATATAAAGCGTACGGCCGGTGGAACGCTTCGACAGTTCCTTGGCGAGCTTGACGCGCTGGGCTTCACCGCCTGAGAGCGTGTTTGCCTGCTGACCGACCTTGATATAGCCGAGGCCCACCTGGTTGAGCGTCACCAGCTTGTCGCGCACCGCCGGGACAGCGGCAAAGAACTCCACGCCTTCCTCGACCGTCATGTCGAGAACGTCGGCGATGGACTTGCCCTTGAAGTGCACGTCGAGCGTTTCGCGGTTGTAGCGCTTGCCGTGGCAGACGTCGCAAGTGACGTAGACGTCCGGCAGGAAGTGCATCTCGATCTTGATGACGCCGTCGCCCTGGCAGGCCTCGCAGCGGCCGCCCTTGACGTTGAAGGAGAAGCGGCCCGGCTGGTAGCCGCGCGTCTTTGCCTCCGGCAGACCGGCGAACCAGTCGCGGATCGGCGTGAAGGCGCCGGTATAGGTCGCCGGGTTCGAACGCGGCGTGCGGCCGATCGGCGACTGGTCGATGTCGATCACCTTGTCGATATGCTCGAAGCCGTCGATACGGTCATGCTCGGCCGGGTTCTCACGCGCCCCCATGATGCGGCGGGCGGCGGCCTTGTAGAGCGTTTCGATCAGGAAGGTCGACTTGCCGCCTCCGGAAACGCCGGTCACGGCGGTGAAGACGCCGAGCGGGATCGAGGCGGTGACGTTCTTCAGGTTGTTGGCGCGCGCGCCGACGACGGTGATTTCCTTTTTCTTCTTGGGCTTGCGGCGTTCTCCAGGCACGGCAACCGCAAGCTCGCCTGAGAGATACTTGCCGGTCAGCGATTTCGGGTTGGCCATGACGTCGGCAGGCGCCCCTTGCGCGATGACTTCGCCGCCATGGATGCCGGCAGCCGGGCCGATATCGACGACATAATCGGCGGTCAGGATCGCGTCCTCGTCGTGCTCGACCACGATCACGGTGTTGCCGATGTCGCGCAGATGGCGGAGCGTTTCGAGCAGGCGGGCATTGTCGCGCTGGTGCAGGCCGATCGACGGCTCGTCGAGCACATAGAGCACGCCCGTGAGGCCCGAGCCGATCTGCGACGCAAGCCGGATACGCTGGCTTTCACCACCCGACAGCGTTCCGGAGTTGCGCGAAAGGCTGAGATATTCGAGGCCGACATCGTTGAGGAAGCGCAGGCGGTCGCGGATTTCCTTGAGGATGCGAACCGCGATCTCATTCTGCTTGGTGTTGAGATGCGCCGGCAGCGCTTCGAACCAGTCGCGCGCGATGCGGATCGACATCTCGGTGACCTGGCCGATGTGCAGCTTGTCGATCTTGACCGCAAGCGCCTCAGGCTTCAGCCGGAAACCGGCGCAGGCCGGGCAGGGCGCCGCCGACATGTAGCGCTCGATCTCCTCGCGCGCCCAGGCGCTGTCGGTTTCCTTCCAGCGACGCTCGAGATTGGGCACGATGCCCTCGAAATTCTTGGTGGTGTTGTAGGAGCGGGCGCCGTCCTCATAGTGAAAGACGATCTTCTCTTCCGTTCCGTGCAGGATCGCATTCTGCGCCGCGGGCGATAGTTCGTTCCAGCGATTGCCGAGCTTGAAACCGAAGGCCTTGCCGAGCGCTTCGAGCGTCTGGTTGTAGTAAGGTGAGGAGGACTTGGCCCAGGGCGCGATCGCGCCGTCGCGCAGCGTCCGATGTTCCTCCGGCACGATCAGCGCGGTATCGATCTTCTGCTGACTGCCGAGGCCGTCGCAGGTCGGGCAGGCGCCGAAGGGGTTGTTGAAGGAGAACAGGCGCGGCTCGATCTCGGAGATCGTGAAGCCGGAGACCGGGCAGGCGAATTTTTCCGAGAACAGCACGCGCTCATGAGTCTCGTTGAGCGACTTGTTGGCCGAACCGCCGGCGGCGGTTTCTTCCGGCGGCAGCGGCTTGTCGGCGAACTCGGCCACGGCGAGACCATCGGCCAGCGTCAGGCAGGTCTCCAGGCTGTCGGCGAGGCGCGAGGCAAGGTCGGGCCGGACGACGACACGGTCGACCACCACATCGATGTCGTGCTTGTATTTCTTGTCGAGTGCCGGAACCTCGGCGATCTCGTAGAAGGTGCCGTCAACCTTGACGCGCTGAAAGCCCTTCTTCATCAGTTCGGCGAGTTCCTTCTTGTATTCGCCCTTGCGGCCGCGAACGAGCGGCGCAAGAATGTAAAGGCGCGTGCCTTCGCCGAATTCCAGCACGCGGTCGACCATCTGGCTGACCGTCTGGCTTTCGATCGGAAGGCCCGTCGCCGGCGAATAGGGAACGCCGACGCGCGCGAAGAGCAGGCGCATGTAGTCGTAGATTTCGGTGACCGTGCCGACCGTCGAGCGCGGGTTGCGCGAGGTCGTCTTCTGCTCGATCGAGATCGCCGGCGACAGGCCGTCGATCTGGTCGACATCCGGCTTCTGCATCATCTCGAGGAACTGACGCGCATAGGCCGACAGGCTCTCGACATAGCGGCGCTGCCCTTCGGCATAGATCGTATCGAAGGCGAGCGAGGACTTGCCGGAGCCGGAAAGTCCGGTCATCACGATCAGCTTGTTGCGCGGCAGATCGAGGTCGATGCCTTTCAGATTGTGCTCGCGCGCACCACGAATGGAGATGGTCTTGAGTTCACTCATCGGAAGCCAGCTTTTGCATGTCGGTTGAAAGCCCCCTATGTAATGACGCTAACGCCCATGTCGAGGCGCAATCGGCAAAACAGGCGGCCAATTCGAGTCGGTTGACAGGATCATAGCCAAATACTAGAACAAAGAAAGAACAAATCGCCCATAAAACGACCAAATCTGTTGTGGATTATGTGCGAGGCGGGGCGTATCGGCGGCATCGGACCGCTAAGATGCGCGCTCTTGAAATTCCAAGCTGGGCCGGCGGCCCGGTGAAACCACGGGAAAAGCAACATGGCTGGAAGCGTCAACAAGGTAATCTTGATCGGAAATGTCGGGGCAGACCCGGAAATCCGGCGCACGCAGGACGGCCGGCCGATTGCCAACCTGCGCATCGCAACCTCGGAATCCTGGCGCGACCGCAACAGCGGCGAGCGCAAGGAAAAGACCGAATGGCACACGGTCGTCGTCTTCAACGAGGGCCTCTGCAAGGTCGTCGAACAATATGTGAAGAAGGGCGCCAAGCTCTATATCGAAGGCGCGCTGCAGACGCGCAAGTGGCAGGACCAGAACGGCAACGACCGTTATTCGACCGAAATCGTGCTGCAGGGCTTCAACTCGACGCTGACGATGCTGGACGGTCGCGGCGAGGGCGGCGGCTCCGGCGTCAGCCGCGGTGGCGGCGGCGACTTTGGCGGCAGCAACTACGGCGGCGGTGGCGGCGGTGGTTACGACGACTACGACCAGTCGCGCCAGTCTTCCGGCGGCGGACGTTCTGGCGGCGGCCAGGGTGGTCAAGGCGGCCAGGGCGGTGGCTTCTCGCGCGACATGGACGACGACATCCCGTTCTGATCGCCCATCGATCAGTGTCGATCAGTATTGACGCAAAACGCCATGTCCTCTGGGACATGGCGTTTTTTGTTGTCCGTTCTCTTTGTCGCTCGTTCGGCGACGAAAGGCGATCAGCCGCGGCTCTAAAGCGCCATTGCCGATTTGACGCCGTCGACAACGAACTGCACCGCCAGCGCCGCCAGGATGACGCCGAGCAGGCGCGTCAGGATGGCGCGGCCGGTGACGCCGAGAAAGCGATCGATGCGCTCGGCGATGACGAGCGCAAGGAACAGGCTGAGCATAGACAGCGCGATGACGATCAAGAGTTGCGTGCGCTCGACCGCCGTCGGGAACGAGCCGGCGAGGAGGATCGTCGCGGAGATCGCGCCTGGCCCGGCAATCAGGGGAAGCGCGAGGGGAAAGACCGCGATGTTATGGATGTGATCCTTGGTGGTCGCGTTCTCGCCGGTCTTTTCCTTGCGTTCCTGCCGCTTCTCGAAAATCATCTCGAAAGAGATCCAGAACAGTAGAAGACCGCCGGCGATGCGGAAGGCGCCGATCGAGATGCCGAGCAGCCCGAGGATGCCGTTGCCGAACACCGCGAAGGCGGCAAGGATGAAGAAGGCGATCAGCGAGCCGCGGGTGGCCACCTGAAAGCGCTCCTGCCGGCTGAGACCGACCGTCAGGCTTAGGAAGATCGGCGCGAGGCCGGGCGGATCGAGCGTGACGAGAAGCGTGGTGAGTGCATTGACCAGGAGGTCGACATTGAACATCCGTTTCCCCTTCCGGATTTCGCCCCGGGTTTTCCCGGTGGCATGAAGGCATTGTTAGGCAAGCGGCACGGGCTTGGGAAGAGGGCGGCAAACAAAGTCTCAGCAATGACTTAATGAGCAATCCCTTGCGGCAATCGGACCGCAAATGCGCGGCGTCGCGGCGATTGGCGGCAGGGGTCTTCCGATTTCCCGCGCGATGCCCTAGAAAAGCCTGCTCCGGCGGCAAAAGACTGTTCACAACTGCCGCATGGCTCTTCGGCTCCTGATCTGAACTGTCGAACGAATCATGCAGCGAATCAAAGCGTTACAGTGACATCTTCACAGGTTGGCGGGTGAACGGCGCGAAGGGCCGCAAATTGGCGCTTCCCGTGGCAATCCGCTATAAATATCCGACTGATTCTGAACAAAGATCGTGATCACCATTGACTGAGCAAAGCACTCCCGGCGGCGGAAAAACTCCGCCAGGCATCGAGCCGATTTCCATCATCGAGGAAATGCAGCGGTCCTATCTCGATTACGCGATGAGCGTCATCGTCAGCCGCGCGCTTCCCGACGTGCGTGACGGTCTGAAACCCGTGCACCGCCGCATCCTCTACGGGATGAGCGAGCTCGGCATCGACTGGAACAAGAAATACGTCAAATGCGCCCGCGTCACCGGGGACGTGATGGGTAAGTATCACCCGCACGGCAACGCAGCGATCTACGATGCACTGGCGCGTATGGCGCAGGACTGGTCTCTCCGCCTGCCGCTGATCGACGGCCAGGGCAACTTCGGTTCGGTCGACGGCGACCCGCCGGCAGCCGAGCGCTACACCGAATGCCGCCTGCAGAAGGCGGCCCATACGCTGCTCGACGATCTCGACAAGGAAACCGTCGATTTCCGCGACAACTATGATGGCACGCTGAGCGAGCCGTCCGTCGTCCCCGCGAAGTTCCCCAACCTGCTCGTCAATGGCGCCGGCGGTATCGCCGTCGGCATGGCGACGAACATCCCGCCGCATAACCTGGTCGAAGTCATCGACGGCTGCATGGCGCTCATCGACAATCCGGCGATCGAACTGCCGGAATTGATGGAGATCATCCCGGGCCCGGACTTCCCGACCGGCGCATTGATCCTCGGCCGCTCCGGCATCCGTTCGGCCTACGAGACCGGCCGCGGTTCGGTCATCATGCGTGGCCGTGCGCATGTCGAGCCGATGCGCGGCGACCGCGAGCAGATCATCATCACCGAGATCCCCTTCCAGGTGAACAAGGCGACGATGATCGAGAAGATGGCCGAACTGGTGCGCGAGAAGCGCATCGAGGGCATCTCGGATCTGCGCGACGAATCGGACCGTCAAGGCTATCGCGTCGTCATCGAACTGAAGCGCGACGCCAATGCCGACGTTATCCTGAACCAGCTCTACCGCTACACGCCATTGCAGACCTCGTTCGGCTGCAACATGGTGGCGCTGAACGGCGGCAAGCCGGAACAGATGACGCTGCTCGATATGCTGCGTGCTTTCGTCTCCTTCCGCGAGGAAGTCGTTAGCCGGAGAACGAAGTACCTGCTGCGCAAGGCGCGTGACCGCGCCCACGTCCTGGTCGGTCTCGCAATTGCCGTTGCCAACATCGACGAAGTGATCAAGCTGATCCGGCATGCGCCCGATCCGCAGACCGCACGCGAACAGTTGATGGAACGCCGCTGGCCCGCCCATGACGTCGACAGCCTCATCCGGCTGATCGACGATCCGCGCCACCGGATCAATGAAGACAACACCTACAACCTGTCGGAAGAGCAGGCCCGCGCCATCCTCGACCTGCGCCTCCAGCGCCTGACTGCGCTCGGCCGCGACGAAATCGGCGACGAACTCAACAAGATCGGCGAGGAAATCAAGGATTACCTCGACATCCTGTCCTCGCGCCTGCGCATCATGACCATCGTCAAGGACGAGCTCATCGCTATCCGTGACGAATTCGGCACCCCGCGCCGAAGCGAGATCATGGAAGGCGGCCCCGACATGGACGATGAGGACCTCATCGCCCGTGAAGATATGGTCGTGACCGTCTCGCATCTCGGCTACATCAAGCGCGTGCCGCTGACGACCTATCGGGCGCAGCGCCGCGGCGGCAAGGGCCGCTCGGGCATGGCGACCAGGGACGAGGATTTCGTTACCCGGCTATTCGTCGCCAATACCCATACGCCTGTTCTGTTCTTCTCCTCGCGTGGCATCGTCTACAAGGAGAAGGTCTGGCGCCTGCCGATCGGCACCCCGCAATCACGCGGCAAGGCGCTGATCAACATGCTGCCGCTGGAACCCGGCGAACGCATCACGACGATCATGCCGCTGCCCGAGGACGAGGCGACCTGGGAAAACCTCGACGTCATGTTCTCGACGACCCGCGGCACGGTTCGCCGCAACAAACTGTCGGACTTCGTCCAGGTCAACCGCAACGGCAAGATCGCGATGAAGCTCGAGGAGGAGGGCGACGAGATCCTCTCCGTCGACACCTGCACGGAGCATGACGACGTCATGCTGACGACGGCGCTCGGCCAGTGCATCCGCTTCCCGGTCGACGACGTGCGCGTCTTTGCCGGCCGCAACTCGATCGGCGTTCGTGGCATCAACCTCGGCGACGGCGACCGCATCATCTCGATGGCGATCCTTGGCCATGTCGATGCCGAGCCGTGGGAACGGGCAGCCTATCTGAAGCGTGCAGC
Source organism: Ensifer sp. 22521 (assembly GCF_052044795.1). Classification (NCBI taxonomy): domain Bacteria; kingdom Pseudomonadati; phylum Pseudomonadota; class Alphaproteobacteria; order Hyphomicrobiales; family Rhizobiaceae; genus Ensifer; species Ensifer sp. 22521. The sequence continues at coordinate 88,556 of NZ_JBQENM010000009.1, read as the reverse complement.
CGCCGAGCGGCGCACGACGAATGGCGAAGAGGAAGAAATCGCTCTGGTCGGCGAGGAAGTCACCGACGGCGGCGAACTGTCGAACGAACGCTTCGAAGAACTAAAGGCGCGCGAACAATTCGTGCTGACGGTCTCGGAGAAGGGCTTCGGCAAGCGCTCGTCGTCCTACGATTTCCGCACCTCGGGCCGCGGCGGCAAGGGCATCCGCGCCACCGATACCTCGAAGACGACGGAAATCGGCGTACTCGTCGCGGCCTTCCCGATCGAAGACAACGACCAGATCATGCTCGTCTCCGATGGTGGTCAGTTGATCCGCGTGCCGATCAATGGCGTCCGGCTTGCGAGCCGCGCGACCAAGGGCGTCACCATCTTCTCGACCGCCAAGGACGAGAAGGTCGTTTCGGTCGAGCGCATCAGCGAGCCTGAGGGCGACGAGGAAGGCGAGGAGGCGGCCGTCGAGAACGGAGCGCCGGAAACGCCAGCCGAATCCGAGGGTTAACTACCCACGCGATAGAAGCGCCAAGGACTTTGAAAGCCCGCCATCTTGGCGGGCATTTCTATTGGCGGCGCACGCGTCCCTTTGCGAGCGACGCAACTTGCCCACGAGATCGAAGCGTGTTACGCGCGAACCATGGAAAATGTCGGCAACGTCAACGCTTCGATTATTCGCACCATTCATCGAATGGTGGGTTGACGCGCGCTCCTTTTCCTAAAGCAGCAACCCGCCGCAAGGCGGGTTTTGTCTATCCGTCTTGCGCCTCTAGGAGACGGACATGTCAGATCACGAACTGAAACAGGTTATCCAAGCTGCCGACCGTGCGATCACGGCGGAAGATTTTGAGAGCCTTATGGATTTCTACGCCGACGACGCGACGCTGGTCGTCAAACCCGGTCTCTACGCGACCGGAAAGCCCCAGATCCAAAGGGCGTTCGTGGCGATCGCCGCGCATTTCAAGAACCAGATGAAAGTCCGCCAGGGCGAGATGAAAGTGATCGAAGGTGGCGACACCGCGCTCGTCATCATGGAAACGGTGCTCGATACGGTGGACGCGGAGGGCGCCGATGTCTCCATCGTGAGGCGGGCAACCTATGTCTTCCGCAAGACGGATGCCGGCAAATGGCTTTGCGTCATCGACAATTCCTACGGCACAACGCTGCTTGATGGGTAGTCGCCGCGCTAGATCATTTCAGTGTTTCATTGAAACACTGAAATGACCTAAGTCTTTGAAATTACGCAATTCCGGACGGAAAACCGTTTCGCACTTTTCCTGGAGTTGCTCTAAGTGGAAGCATCCCCGTCCTGGGCCGCGGGTGCGACACCGCGAATGTAGTCGCGCAGCCCCTTGGCGAGCGCATCGAAAGTGACGCGGCAGCGCGGCGCCGTCTTCAGGTTCTCGTGCATCACCAGCCAGGTATCGAGCTTCATCTCGAAGAGACCGGGCAGCACCGGGAGAAGGTCGGGGTCGCGCGCTGCCAGCCCGTTCTGGCAGATGCCGATGCCGAAGCCGGCGCGGATCGCTGCGAGCTGGGCAAGGTTGCTGTCGGCCTTGAGCGCAAACCGTGCCGTCGGCAGTTCGGGCGACCGGGCGATGATCGCCCGGATCGCGGCGGTTTCCCGGTCGTAGCCGATCAGGCTGTGATCGGCGAGATCGGTCAGAGCCTGCGGCATGCCGCGCCGCGCGATGTAGCTGCGGTGGGCGTGAAAACTGATGGGGACGACGCCGAGGTGGCGGGCGATCAATGCATCCTGCGCGGGCGCGACCATACGCACAGCGATATCGGCCTCCTGACGCAGCAGGTCCTCCACGGTGTCGGAGGCGGAGAGTTCGATCATCAGCTCCGGATAGGCCTCGTGCAGCTTCGCCAGGATCGGCGGCAGGACCTCGATGCCGATGACCTCGCTGGCGCTGATGCGCACAGTACCGCTGACGGCATCACGCTGGCTGGACGCGGCACGCAAGAGTGCCGCAGATGTCGCGGAGAGCGTCTCGGCATAGGGCCGGAGCGCCAGCGCGGCATCGGTCGGCAGCAGGCCATGCGGGGAGCGCACGAAGAGCGGATAGCCAAGTGCCGCTTCCATGGCGTCCACGTGCCGGCCGACGGTCGGCTGCGTCAAGCCAAGCTCGCGGGCGGCCGCCGATAGCGACCCCTCCCGCAGCACAGCGAGAAACGTTCTGTAGAAATCCCAGCTCAAATCTATTCTGCTCATATATTTCAGTATATCTGATCAAGATTTTTCGGCAATTCCGTTTAGCTCTGCTTTGCGTGATCCTGTCTTCATCGAAACGGATGGAGCGAGACATGGCCGAGATGCAGGAAAGAACAAAGAGCGCGCTGGTGCTCGGCGCGACGGGCGGTATTGGCAGCGCCGTGGCACGCGGGCTCAGCAGGCGCGCCTGGCAGGTGCGCGCCTTGAACCGAAACGCCGAGAAGGCAGCGCAGGCGGAGCCGGCGTTCGACTGGCGGCAAGGCGATGCCATGAACGCGCGCGACGTTCGCGCTGCGGCGGAAGGGGTCGATCTGATCGTGCATGCCGTCAATCCGCCCGGCTACCGCAACTGGGGAACCCTGGTGCTGCCGATGCTCGACAACACCATCGCGGCTGCGAAAGCCTCAGGCGCGCGCATCCTCCTGCCGGGAACGATCTATAATTTCGGCCGGGATGCCTTTCCCATTCTGACCGAGGACGCCCCGCAGAACCCTGACACCGACAAGGGCCTGATCCGCAAGGAGATGGAGCGTCGCCTGAAGGGCGCGTCCGAGGCAGGCATCGGCGTCATCATCGTTCGGGCAGGAGACTTCTTCGGCCCGGGAGCCGCCAACAACTGGTTTTCGCAAGGGCTGGTAAAGCCCGGAAAACCGGTGACGGCGATTTCCTATCCCGGCCATGAAGGCACCGCGCACCAGTGGGCCTATCTACCCGATGTCGCGGAAACCATGATCCGCCTCGTCGAGCGTGCCGAAAGCCTGCCGCGCTTTGCCGTCTATCACATGCGCGGCTTCCTCGACCGGAACGGAACGGAGATGGTGGCGGCGATCCTCCGCGTCGTCGGTAAGCCGGAGCTACCCGTTCGGGCTTTTCCCTGGTGGCTGATCGGCCTTGCCGCGCCCTTCGTCCCGCTGTTCAGGGAACTGCGCAAGATGCGCTACGTTTGGCGCGAGCCTCTGAGAATGCCGAACGAGCGGCTGTTGGCGGTTCTCGGCGAAGAACCGCATACGCCAATCGACGAGGCGGTTGCAACGACGCTCAGGGGACTTGGTTGCATGCCGACAGAGGCAGAGGGCAGCACAGCCACCGGTGATCGCGTTCTTGCGTGAATCCCTTCGCTAACCGCATGGCTAGCGCGTCGAACCGTTGCAGCCGGCGTTAGTTCTTGAAGACAAGGCAGGCGCCGCCGCTCTTGCGAATGGTGGCGCAGAGCTTGTTTGCTTCCGCCTGGGTCTCGCGGCCGATGCGTGCGGCGTAGCGGATCCTGAGGCCAAAGCTGGCATTGCGCTCCCTGAGCAGGAGGGCCTTCTCGCTGCGGATCGGTTCCGGCAGGCGCTTGGCAGCACGCACAAACAATCGCTGCGCCACCGACTTCTGGAAGTGCGCGGCGAGTTGCACGCCCCAGGGCGCCCATTCGGCTTCGTCGATCACCTCGATATCGCGAAGGTTGCGGGTGCTGGCGAGCGCCACGCAACCATCGAGAAAGGTCTTGCCCTTGTCGAGCGTCAGGTCGAGCGTCTTCGGTGGATTGTCGCGCCAGTCCTCGACGCTGTAGGCGGTGATCGCCAGGACGTAGTTGCGCGTCTCAGTCGGCAGCCAATCGACCTCGAGAAAACGCTCCAGCCCGTTTTCTCCGGCATTGTAGGCGGCGGCGGCAAAGCCGAGATTGCCGTAGCGCGACTTGAGCTCGTTCAGATATTCCGCGGACTTGCCCAGCGCTTCGACGACATCGAAGCTGTTGTTGAGCCCCCGCATCTTCGCCGTTCTAGGCATGAACTGCGCGATCCCTTCGGCCCCCTTGGGGCTGACCGCATTCGGCCGGAACAGGCTTTCACGCCAGATCAGGCGGGCGAAGAAGGCCGCGGGCAGGTCGTTCACCGTCGCGTAATGGTCGATCACGCCGCAAACATCGCGGGCGAAGTTCTCCTTGCTGATGCAGAGCGCCTTCGCGGGATCGATGACAGACCGCCCTGAATAGACGCATTTCGGTTGGGGGAGGAGCTCATCGATACGAGCGGCCGCGGGGACCGCTCTGTATGCCGGAAGGCTGACAAGCAGCGCCAGCGCCGCTCTCGCGACCCGTGCCCAAGCGCCCGCTCTCACCTTCCGCCGAAGACCCACGTTTAAGTGTTTCCAGAAACAGTCCTTGCGCGTTCATAGCATCTAAGACCGCCTCGACAAACGGTCATTGTCGAGACGGTCTAGCGCGGCGAACCTGTCGGGAGCACCAATTGCATGAATGTCAGATCGAGCCAGCGGCCGAATTTCGTGCCGACTTCGCGCATGCGGCCGGTGTCGACAAAGCCCAGTTGGGCATGAAGGCGGATCGAGGCCGTGTTTTCCGATTCGATGCCCGCGATCATCACGTGTTTGCCCAGCCGCTCAGCCTCGGCGATCAGCGCGACCATAAGCTCGCGGCCAATGCCACCGCCGCGCCGATCCTTGTGAACATAGACGGAGTGCTCGACCGTGTGGCGATAACCGTCGAAGGCGCGCCAATCGCCAAAGGACGCATAACCGACGACGTCGCCTTCATCGGAGACGGCCACCAGCACCGGATAGCCCGCGTCCACGCGCGCCTTCAGCCAGGCCGTCCGATTGGCGACGTCGACCAAGGTCTCGTTCCAGATCGCCGTCGTGTTTGCCACGGCGTCGTTGTAGATCTCGCAGATGACTGGCAGATCGTCTTGGATGGCCGCTCGGATCAGCATGCTTGCTCCTCACATTCGTTCACTATATGACTACGATATGGATACTAAAGTAGACAGCCTGGATCAACGGCTCAGTGAACGAATTCGGCTCGAAAGAGAAGCGCGCGGCTGGTCGCTGAGCGAGCTTTCGGAGCGCTCGGGTGTCTCGCGCGCAATGATCCACAAGGTCGAGCGGGGCGACAGCAGCCCGACGGCAACATTGCTCGCCAAGCTTGCGGGCGCGTTCGGGCTCACCATGTCCAGCCTGATCGCGCGCGCAGAAATGAGCCAGGGCAGGCTGTCGCGACGCCGGGACCAATCGGTCTGGCGCGATCCACAAACAGGATATCTCCGGCGCCACGTGTCACCGATGTCGGAGCTGCCGCTCGAACTGGTCGAGATCGAGCTTCCGGCAGGCGCCGACGTGTCGATCCCGGCATCCGCCTATGCGCTTCATCGTCGATGGATATGGGTGAAGCAGGGCAGCCTGACCTTTGTGGAAGGCCTCGATACCCATGTTCTCGGCGAGGGGGATTGCCTGGAGCTTGGCCCGCCGCAGGATTGCGTTTTCCGCAACGCCAGCGGCGAGACCTGTATCTACGCCGTCGTCCTGTTGAGGACCGGCTGAACTTAACGGTCGAGCTCGGCGATTGCGATCTGCGCCATCGCCAGGTCGCTCTCCACGCCGAAGTCGTCACCATCCTCCAGGAACCAGGCGGCGGAAAGCCCGGCATAGGCCAACACCCAATTCAGGATGCGGCGCGGGTGAAGGCCGGTCTCCTCGGCGACGATGGGCAGGTGCCGCTGCAGCCGGCCCGGCGCGGTGACCAGGGGCAGCTCCGGATTGCAGAACAGGTTGGCATAGTCGTAGCCGCGATCGCCAAGGACGCGCTTCGGGTCGATTGCCAGCCAGCCGCGGTCGCCGAAATCGAGGATGTTGGCGTGATGCACGTCGCCATGCAGCACGACAGGTGGTTCCGGATCGGCAAACAGGCCTTTCGCCGCCTCGAGCGCACGGACAAAAAAGCCGCCTTGAGCAGGAGCGGCCGCCTCAAGTGAAGCGAACCATTTGTCGAGCGGCACGAGATCCTGGGGAACGGGTGTCGAACGCGGAGCATGAAGCTCGGCAACGGTGCGGCAGATGATGCGCGTCACGTCTTCATCGCTTCCCGTCATCGCCATGTGAAAGAGGTTGCGCTGGCTGTCCGTGCGCTCCATCAGGACGGCATCGCCATCGGACTCATAGACTTTTGCCGCACCGTGCCCGTTCCAGTAGAGCATCGGCAGGCGACCGAACTTTTCCTCGGGATCCTGCGCGACTTTCAGCATCGCCGACTGGTTGCGGTAGCGGACGGGTTGAAGATGGCTGGAAGGCGTGACGATAATTTCGCCGTCAGGCTGCAATGACCATTTTTCAAAATATCTAGAAAACATAAGGAGTTAATTTCCCAATGGACAAATGCCCCGTCGGGTGACGGGGCATTTGTCCATGTGGGAGCGTCAGGCAACCTGTTCAAGGGCCGGATAGTCGGTGTAGCCCATGGCGCCGCCACCATAGAAGGTCGTCTGATCCGGCGTATTGAGCGGCGCGTCGAGCTTCAGCCGCTCGACGAGATCCGGATTGGCAATAAACGATTTGCCGAAAGCGACGAGATCGGCTTCGCCGTCCTTGATCGTCTTCACCGCCAGCGCCCTGTCATAGCCGTTGTTCGTCATCCAGGCAGCCTTGCCGCCCGCCGCGACATAGGTGGAACGCAGCGCGTCATAATCGAATGGCCGGTCGCCCTGCTGATGGTCACGTGGACCACCCGTCGCGCCTTCGATGATGTGGATGTAGGCGAGGGGATAACGAGCGAGGTTCTTGACCGCATAGCCGAAGAGCGTTTGCGGCTCCGGATCGAAAACGTCGTTGGCCGGCGTGACGGGCGAAAGGCGGATGCCGACGCGTCCGGCGCCGATTTCCTTCGTCACGGCATCCATGACCTCAAACAGGAAGCGGGCACGGTTCTCGATCGAACCGCCGTAGGCATCCGTGCGGTGGTTCGAGCCGGAACGCAGGAACTGGTCGATGAGATAGCCGTTGGCCGCATGGATCTCGATGCCATCGAAGCCGGCGTCGATCGCAGCGCGCGCAGCCTTGCGGTAGTCCTCGACGATACCTCCGATCTCGGCGACATCAAGCGCGTGCGGTTCGGAGGTTTCGGCAAAGGAACCGGTACCGTCAGAATTGATCAGATAGGTCTTGGACTTGGCACGGATTGCAGAGGGCGCAACCGGCTTCAAACCATCCGGCTGCAGCGAATTGTGCGAGATACGGCCGACATGCCACATCTGGACGACGATCCGGCCACCCTTCGCATGCACCGCATCCGTCACCTTGCGCCAGCCTTCCAGTGCCTCCGGCGTATAGAGACCGGGCACGTCGGCATAGCCCTGGCCCTGCTGGGTGATCGCCGTTCCCTCGGTGATCAGCAAGCCGGCCGTCGCGCGCTGCTCGTAAGTCGCGCGCTGCTCGTAATAGGTGACGTTCAGTGTGTTCGGAACGGCGCCGGGAGAACGATTGCGTGTCAACGGCGCCATGACGATGCGGTTCTTCAGCGCGATGTCGCCAATGGTGATGGGGTCGAAAAGCGAGGCCATGGGAGGTCCTTTCATGGAGGTCTGCTTGGGAGGAGCTGTTTGCTTTTAGAGATCGCCGATGCTTTTGAGGAAGGCGGCAATCGTCTCTTCATCGCGGCGGTAGAAGATCCACTGGCCAACCCGGCGCGTTGTCACGAGGCCGGCGCGCTGAAGCACTGCGAGATGCGAGGAAACGGTCGACTGCGACAGGCCGCAGCGTTCGAACTGACCGGCGCATACGCCGAGATCGAGCGGATGTTCCTGTGTTGGGAAATGGAGCTGGGGCTCTTTCAGCCAGGCGAGGATGTTCACCCGCACTGGATGGGCAAGCGCCTTCAATATCTCGTCTCGGTCCATCGTATATCGCCATATCGAGTTTTATCGATAGATGTATCGCTAAAACCCGATATTCAAATAACAAGACCGTGAACACCATGAAGGCAAAAAAAGAGGGCCTCAAGAAAACTTGGGCCCTTGTAGTTGTGAAGGTAATAAGAACCTCCAGAGGGGAACAGCTAATGCGGTGGCGGGGGAGGAGGAGCCACCAAGAATGCATCAGCTGCATTTTGATATGGGAAGCGAAGTATCGGCTTTCAATAGCCGACTGTGATTTTCGTCACGGCTCGCTCGTCTTCAAACAGTAGACAAAAAAAGAGGGCCACAAGATGACTTGGGCCCTTATAAGTTGTGAAGGTAATTAAACCTCCAGAGGGGAACAGCTGCTGCGGTGGCACTGGGAGGAGAAGCCACCAAAGATGCATCAGCTGAGTTTGGTATGCTGCTTTTTTGGGCGGGCAGCAATCATTTAATATGCATGACAGCCATGTCATGTGCGCATCCCTGCCTATTTTTGCATCGCACAATGAAAATGCGCCGCACAAAAGTGAAGGCGCATTCAAAAATCTTACATCAAAAACAAATAGTTACGATAACGATAAAGAAATGCTCACAAAAAGAGCATTTGCCGATTGAACGTCAGAAGTTCCAGTTCCGGGCCTTGGCGACGATGTAATCGCGGAAGACCTTGAGCTTCGCGGCATTCTTCATCTCGTCTGGATAGCAGAAATAGGTATCGAACGAGGGGATGTCGGCGCTGATTGGAAGCTGTATGAGGCCCGGGTCGCGGCCAACGATATAGTCAGGCAGCATCGCAACGCCGATGCCCAGGAGGCAGGCGCGCTTGATCGAGGTCTGGCTGTTGATCTGCAGGTGCGACACGCGCGGATTGTCGGAATCGCGGCCTGCGATTTCGAGCCAGTTGACATCGAGCAGATAGTTCGGCGCCGGTTCACCGAAGGTGATGATGCGGTGATTGTCGAGATCCTCGACCGACTGCGGCTCGCCGTATTTGTTGATATAGGAGGGTGCTGCATAGACGTGCATGTGCACTGTGAACAGCTTGCGCTGAATGAGGTCCGACTGCTGCGGCTGGCGCAGGCGGATGGCGCAGTCCGCATGGCGCATGTTCACGTCGAGCTCTTCATTGTCGAGGATGAGCTGGACTTGCACGTCCGGGTGCAGCGACATGAACTCCTGGATCTTGTCGGTGAGCCAGCCCTGGCCGAGGCCGACGGTCGTGGTGATGCGCAGCTTGCCGCTTGGCTTGTCCGTGGTTTCGCTCAGCTGGACCTTGACGCTTTCGAGCTTCATCAGCACTTCGTGCGCCGTCCGGTAGAGGATCTCGCCCTGTTCGGTGAGGATCAGGCCGCGCGCATGGCGGTGGAACAGCTTGATGCCGACGTCCTGCTCAAGTGAGCTCACCTGCCGGCTGATCGCCGATTGCGAAAGATGGAGCTTGTCTGCCGCATGCGTGAACGACCCAGCCTCGGCCGCCGCGTGAAAAATGCGCAGTTTGTCCCAGTCCAGCGACATGAAGTCCCCCATAAGAAACCACTCCGGAAGACGGGGTCCTGTCTTCCGGATGTGGCTGATGCGTCTGTTCCCACACGGGGCGAGGTACCTCAGCGGCACCACCCCGATTCGCAGCTTCTATTCGGCTGCAATTGCGACGGGCATATGACCCGCCAGGTATTTCTCGGTCTCGAGCGCTGCCATGCAGCCCATGCCGGCCGCCGTCACCGCCTGACGATAGATGTCGTCCGTCACGTCGCCTGCGGCAAAAACGCCGGGCACGTCGGTCGCCGTCGAATCGGCCGCGGTCCACAGATAGCCGTTGGACTTTTGCCGAAGCTTGCCTTTGAAAAGTTCGACCGCCGGGGCGTGACCAATCGCGACGAACACCCCGTCGGTGACCATGTCGGAGGTTTCGCCGGTCTTGGTGTTGCGCAGCTTCACGCCGTCGACCGAGGCGGGCATCGGCGGCTTGGCCGGTGCGCCCAGATATTCGACGACCTCGTGGTCCCAGATCACCTTGACATTCGGCTTGGCGAACAGGCGCTCCTGCAGGATTTTCTCGGCGCGGAAGGAATCGCGGCGGTGCACAACGGTGACGGTCTTGGCAAGGTTCGACAGGTAAAGCGCTTCTTCGACGGCCGAGTTGCCGCCGCCGACGACGATGACATCCTTGTTGCGATAGAAGAAACCGTCGCAGGTGGCGCAGGCCGAGACGCCGAAGCCCATGAAGGTCGGCTCGGTCTCGATCCCGAGCCACTTCGCCTTGGCGCCGGTGGCGATGATCAGGGCGTCCGCCGTCCAGTCGGTGCCGCTATCGGTCTTGATGCGGAACGGACGCACGGACAGATCGACGTCAGTCACGAGATCGTTGACGATCTCGGCACCGACATGGGTCGCCTGCTTCAGCATCTGCTCCATCATCCACGGGCCCTGGACCGGGTCGGCATAGCCCGGATAATTCTCCACGTCGGTGGTGATCATCAACTGGCCGCCCTGTTCCAGGCCGGCGATCAGCACCGGCTCGAGCAGGGCGCGCGCCGTATAGATGGCGGCCGTATAACCGGCCGGGCCGGAGCCGATGATCAGCACTTTCACGTGACGGGCAGTCATAGTCTTGTCCTTCGTTCACGGGGAGAGGGAACGCTCTCGTCCGATTCCATTGCGTCAATGGGAAATAGTTCCATAGTTTAGGTATTCCCTACCACGACTTTCAAGGGCGTCGGCCCTGATACACACAAGTGCTTGAGCGCCAAGCCTAGTTTTGCCACCAGATGACGCGTTTGTGCACCAGGTTTCGGCCATGCGATCCGTCTTTACCGAGCCATGCGCCGGGAGCAGTGCGACAGCGGAATTAATGCCGCATCGGGCCAAGCCGATGCCGCTTCGGACGGTGGCGGCCCATTTTTGCGGTAAGACCGGTGTCAGCCATGCCATTTTCCCGCGAATAGTCGGCGGGACTGCTTGTTGTCCAGCGGGTTTGGCGATATTTCACGCGGATTCACTTTGCTGGAGAAGCATATGGGGTTGAATGCCGGCCGTGCTTGGTTCCATCGCGCTGCGCTCGGCCACGCACCGACTCGAGACGACCTCGCCCTTCTGGAGCGCGCCTTGCCGAGAATCTCGACCGAGATGATCGCCGCTGCGCCGGGATAGGGGACGCACCAGTCAACATCGCCGGCCATCGGGGCCAGCTCAACCGTCAGCAAATACAAAGTTTTTGACTTTGCCCTCGCGCAAAAAGTCACCACGCAAAAAGGACGAACGTTCATGACGAAACAAGTCGAGCTCGACGCAATCGATCTCAAGATCCTTCGCGAGCTCCAGCGTGATGGCCGGATGACCAATGTCGATCTCGCCCAAAGGGTTGGCATCTCTGCGCCGCCGTGCCTCAGGCGCGTGCGCAAGCTCGAGGAAACCGGCGTCATCAAGGGCTATCACGCGCTGCTGAATGCACCGGCACTCGGCTTCGATCTCGTCGCCTTCTGCATGGTCGGTCTGAAGCGCCAGTCGGAAGCGGACCTGAAGGCTTTCGCGGCCGCCACCGCCGAATGGCAGATCGTCCGCCAAGCCTGGACAGTTTCCGGCGAAAGCGACTTTTTGCTGCATTGTGTCGCCGAGAATCTGACAGCTTTCCAGGATTTCGTCATCGAAGTGCTGACGGCCAACGAACGAGTAGACACGGTGCGCACGATGCTGACCATTCGCCAGGTCAAGGATATCGGCCTCGTTCAGATCTAAGGCCCGCCCATGAACAAGCTTCCGCTTTCCGCCTTCATCATCTGCCAGAACGAAGAAGCCTACCTCGGCAATTGCATCGAGAGCCTCGAGCAATGCGCGGAAATCGTCATCGTCGATTCCGGTTCGAGCGACGGCACGCCGGTACTCGTGCAGTCCTATATCGACAAGGGTTGGCCGATCCGTTTCCTGCATGAGCCGTGGCGAGGGTATGCCGGCCAGAAGCAGTTCGCCCTGGATCAGTGCACGCAGCCGTGGTGCCTCAACATCGATTCCGACGAGCGCCTGGATGAGCCGCTGAAGGCGCTGCTGCCATCGCTGCTCGATGCACCGGCGGAGACGGTCGGCTGGCGCGTCGCCCGCAGGCCCTATCTGATCGGTTACGGCTACACGCCCGAGCGGGTGCACGAGCGGCGGAACCTCAGGCTGATCCGCCAGGGCAGGGGACGCTACGACCTCAATCAGAAGGTCCATGAGGGGATCGTTCCGGATGGCGCCGTCAGTGCCGCACGCAAGGGAAGCCTGCTGCATTACCGGCCGCTGATCATCGACGAGCAGATCCTCAAGGAAAACAAATACTCGACGCTGAAGGCAGACCAGCAGTTTGCGGCCGGAAAGTCCGCGCGACCCTACAAGATGCTGTTCAGCCCACCGCTCTATTTCTACCGGCTCTATTTCCGCAATGGCCTTTGGCGCTGCGGCTTTCCGGGTTTCATCGAAGCGACGACGGGGGCGGTCTACGCCTTCCTGACCGCAGCCAAGATCTATCAGAGGCACGCGCTGAAGCGCCGTCCGAACCATGACGACATGGATCGGCGCCAGACCAGCCCGTGAGGTTCCCATGAAAATCATGCACTTTCATTTCGGCAAGGACGGCGGCGCAGAGCGCTTCTTCGTTCATCTGGTGAATGCGCTTGGCGAGCGCGGCGTCGAGCAGACCTCGGTCATCCGGCCCGGACGCATCTGGCGGAAGGATATCGAAGGTGCAACGCGCATCATCGAAAGCAATTTCCGCAACCTGTCGCTCGACCGGATCCTTTTGCCGATGAAGGTCAGCAGCATGGCGCGCCGCGAGAAGCCGGACGCGCTCTTTGCCTGGATGCCGCGCGCCAGCCGCCTCATGCCGAACTACAAGGGCTGCATCAAGATTTCCCGCCTCGGCGACTATCCGCTGCGTCTCGACTATTTCCGCAATACCGATTGTCTCGTCTGCAACACGCCCGGAATTGCCGAGCATGTGCGCAAGATCGGCTGGAAACGCGACGTCGAGGTGATCTCCAACTTCACCGGGACGGAACGCGTCGCGCCAGTCAGTCGCGCCACGCTCGACACGCCGGAGAATGTGCCGGTCGTCATGTCGATGGGCCGGTTCGTGCCGCGCAAGGGCTTCCACACGCTGATACAAGCCATCGCCAAGGTGCCGGACGCCTATCTCTGGATGGTCGGCGACGGCGAGGAGCGGGAAAACCTCGAGAAACTTGCGGCCGACCTCGGGGTGGCAAAGCGTGTGCGCTTTGCCGGCTGGCAGAAAGATACGCGGCCGTTTCTCGCCGCTTCGGACATTTTCGTCATGGCATCGAGCCATGAACCGCTCGGCAATGTCATCCTCGAGGCTTGGGCACAGGGCACGCCTGTTGTCTCCAGCCGTTCGGAAGGGCCGCAATGGTTCATGCGCGATGGCGAGAACGGCTTGATGGTCGATATCGGCGACGCCGACGGTTTTGCCCAGGCGATCGACCGCATCGCGAGCGACGCGTCACTGGGCGAACGCCTCGCCGAACGCGGCCACGAGACCTTGATGAACCAGTTCTCAAAACAGGCGATCACTGACGCCTACTTGAAGCTCTTCGCTTCAAAACGCTGAGCTAATTTCGCTCGCGCGGCTGCCACACGAATGGCAGCCGATCAGGAACGCATCAGCCGTTCATAGACGGCGTTGATCGCACGGGCCTCGCCCTCGATGGCGAAGGAGGCGCAGGTCAGCCCCAGGCCGTTGGCGCCTGCCATCGTACGACGGCGATCATCGTCCATGAAGCCGGCAGTCGCCTCAACCATCGCCTGCAGATCGTTTGCCGCAATGACCGTGCCGGTTTCCTGCTCGCCGACGACGACCAGTTCCGAAAACGCACCGACATCGGTCGCAATAACCGGCACACCGGTTGCCATGGCTTCGAGCGGCGTCAGACCAAAACCTTCCCAGCGCTGCGGCGCGATGAAGAGGTCGAGCGCGCGATACCAATCGGGAATGTTGGTGTGCTCGCCGACGAAACGGATGCGGTCCGTCAGACCGGCTTTTGCGACCCGTTCCTTCAACTCGTTCTCGAACGCCACATGCGGGCCGGTCGCGCGCCCCGCGACGATGGCACTCCAGCCCGGCCGGCAGGGGAGCAACGCGATCATGCTATCAACGAAGAGGTCGGTTCCCTTCTGCTTACGCACCCGTCCGAAGCAGCCGACATATTTCTGCTCCGGATCGAGCCCGAGCGCAGACTTGGCGGCGACTGTATCCGCCGGCGGCTGGAAGCGTTTCGTGTCGATGCCGTGCAGGATGACCGTGTTCGGTACTTCGAGATAGGCGGCGGTCTTGCCGCTCGTCGCGATCACCGCATCCATCCTGGAGATCAGGAACTTGCTCCAGCCAGTGTGGCGCCGCTGCGAAGCCGAGGTGAAGACGATCTTCAGCTTCATGCCGAGCAGATCGCGCAGCACGATCGCCGGCAGCATCTCGACGTTACGGCGTGCATGCCAGACCCGGCAGGGCCGACCATCCGGTGCGCTCCACAAGCGCAGGAGATCGCGGAATCGGATCGAGGGCAGGGTGTCCGGCAGCCCCGGGCCAAGCACGGCGACCTTTTCGCCAAGCGCGCGCTGGATCGGAACCAACTGGATAATGGTGGACGTCACGCCCGAGAGGCGGCGCTTGAAATTGGGAGCGATGACCTCGACGTTCCGGATATCGGCCACGAAAGCGCACTCCTTGCGCGAGCAACGATCGTCTTTTGGAAAGAGAGAAATGGGGCGAAGGGAGGCTTCGCCCCTGCCGGGGCTGATCAGCCCCAGTTGACCGCGAGAATTTCGTAGGCCTTGGAGCCGCCGGGGGCGTTCACTTCGATGGAATCGCCGACTTCCTTGCCGATCAGGGCGCGCGCGATCGGCGACGAGATCGAGATGCGGCCAGCCTTCACGTCGGCTTCCTGGTCGCCGACGATCTGATAGGTCTTTTCCTCTTCGGTGTCCTCGTCAACGAGCTTGACCTTGGCGCCGAATTTGATCTTGGAGCCGGACATCTTCGAGAGATCAATGACTTCCGCGCGGGCGATCAAGTCTTCGAGCTCAGTGACGCGGCCTTCGTTGTGGCTCTGCGCCTCCTTGGCGGCATGGTATTCGGCATTTTCCGACAGGTCGCCATGTGCACGGGCTTCGGCAATCGCCTCGATGATTCGTGGTCGTTCTTCCTGCTGGCGCCAGCGCAGCTCCTCCTGCAGGTTGACGAATCCACCCTGTGTCATCGGCACTTTTTCGACCATTTCATTGTCCTTCATCAAGCACGAGGCGCNCGCCAACGCAAAAGAAAACGGTCTCCGGCGCGTAAACACCGGAACCGTCCGAAACTTCGAACCTTCGTTATAGCAGAAACGGAAGCGCGAAAGCCAGATATTTCGCCACCATCCACCGAAGCCAACAAACCATCCGCAACTTGTAGACGAAGGAAACCGGTGGCAAGTTTTGCAGAAACAGCTTTACCTCAACTGCGGTTGAGGTCGTATCAGAACTGCTCCTGCAGAATATCACGAGGAAGCATGGCCCATGGATCTTGCCAAGGACCACCACATCAAGACATGCCCGAACGCGGAGCCGCAAGCGGATGGCCGCTGGAGCGAACTGCTCCGGCCCGACTATCTGGCGGCAACGGTCACACTTTGCCTTGGGGTCGCACTCTTTGCGTTCAATGAATTTTTCATTTCGACGGCGCTACCGACGGCTGTCGCGCAGATCGGCGGCGCCACGCTGCTTTCATGGGCGGTTACGCTCTATCTCGTCTTTGCGATTCTCGGCGGGGCGCTTGCCGCCAATCTGAAGGCGAGGTTCGGCGCACGTGGCACGCTGATTGCTGCCGCCGTCGTATTTGTCGCCGGAACCATGATCGCGACGACCGCGAGCAGCATGCCGCAGGTGCTTGCCGGACGGGTGTTCCAGGGATTCGGCGAAGGTATCATCGCCGCGGTCTGCTACGCACTGATCCCGGAACTCTTCCCGCCGCGGCTGGTGCCGAAGATCTTCGGAGCCGAAGCCATCGTCTGGGCAATGGCCGCCTTCGGCGGTCCGCTCGTCTCCGGATTCCTGACGGAGCATTGGTCCTGGCGGGCGGCCTTCGGCGTCAATATTCCGGCAGCCGCAATCTTTGTCGTGCTCGTCCTCGCCATCGTGCCGGCACAAAAGCCACCAGCCAGCAAGCCACGTCCGATCCCGCTCCTGCGGCTGATTGTAGTCGGCGCCGGAATATTGCTGATATCGGTATCGACCACGGCCAGAAGCGTTCCCTTGACGGTCGCGGCGCTGGCGACAGCGCTGACGATCCTCTGGGCGGTGGTCCAGACCGACCGGCGCGCAGAACATTCGATCCTCCCTGCCGGCGCTTTCGCGCTCGCGAAGCCGCTTGGCACCGGCCTTTGGGTGGTGCTGCTGATGCCGCTGGCGCAGGCATCCGGCTCGATCTACCTCATCTATGGCCTGCAGCATGTGTGGAACTTCAGCCCGACGGCTGCCGGCTTTTCCGGCGCGCTGATGGCGATCTCCTGGAGCCTGACCGCAATTCTCGTTGCGAGCCTGCGCTCACATGATCTGCGCGTGAAGCTCACCCAGATCGGGCCGGCACTTCTCAGCCTCGGACTTGTCGGCCTGACGATCGCGGTCGCCATCGACGAATTCCGGCTGGTCTTTCCGAGCCAGATCGCGATTGGCGCCGGCTTCGGCATCTCCTGGGGCACGCTCAGCCAATTGATGATGGATGTATCGCCGCATAAGGAACGCGACAAGACGTCGGCCTTTTTGCCGACGCTGCAATCGGCCGGCTACGCTATCGGCGCTGCAATCTGCGGGCTTACCGCGAACCTTCGCGGCTTTGACGAGAAGGCAAGCGTCGCGACGATGCATGGCGCATTGTTCACCGTCTTCGTGGTCGCGTCCGTGATATCGACGGCAGCGCTCTATTTCGGCGTCAGAACCGTGCGGCTTGCAGCCAAACGATCGCGGCACACTCAAGGAGGAGCGGCGCTCGGGGCGCTCGCAGGAGACTAGAGCACCGTGCGTTCAGACAGGTGACGTTCTACAGCGCCGCGCGTCTTATCAGACGCGCAAAGGTCGCTGTAGCACTTTGATTTTCTGCATGTCTTTGTCCTTAAATCGAGGTCGATTTAAGGAGACATGCAGTAGGCAGCCGCGTGGAGCGGTGTACCGACGTGGNCCCGCTGCTCGCCGCCGCGCCCGATCGACGGAACGATCGTCGCCAACAGTCTGCGATTGCTGGAGAAAACTTCGACGTTCAGCGATCCATAGTCCGCGTCGCGGCCGATCTTGTCGGCGATGCGCTGACCATAATAGAGGGCCGAGCCCTCATCGAAATGGATGATGCCGTCCTCGTCGACGAAGTGCTCGTCGCCCCAATGCAGATCGAAGAAATAGAGTTGCACGATCTTGCCCTATATCGCGCCTTGCCGGAGGTTTCTCCGATCCCGAAGTGCGCAGGCGTATAAGAGCATGGTGCGGAAGAATGCAGGCTGAACCGCTCGTTCATCGGGCATTCAGCCGGAGATTCCGGACAAAGGTCGCGCCATACGGCATTCCCACACGGACGATCGTTTCGCGGAGCGAAAACGGCGCGCGAGATTGTCGCGCGCCGCTCTTCGTATCAGGCCTTGAAGTAGCTCTGCAGCGGACGCACTTCGAGGCTGCCGGCCTTCAGCGCCTTGATTGCATGAGCTGCCGCTTCCGCGCCGGCCATGGTGGTGTAGTAGGGCACCTTCTGCATCAGCGTCGCGCGGCGAAGCGACTTGGAGTCCGAGATCGCCTTGTTGCCGTCGGTCGTGTTGATGACGAGCTGGACGTGACGGTTGCGGATCGCGTCTTCGACGTGTGGCCGGCCTTCCTGGACCTTGTTGACCTTGGTAGCGGCAATGCCGTTTTCACCGAGGAAACGAGCGGTGCCGGCCGTGGCCATGACCTTGAAGCCGATATCGACCAGAATGCGGATTGCCGGAAGAACCCGCGTCTTGTCCTCGTCGCGCACCGAAACGAACACCGTTCCATCGCGCGGCAGGTCGACGCCGGCACCGAGCTGCGACTTGGCAAAGGCCAGCGCATAGTCGGTGTCGAGACCGATGACTTCGCCGGTCGAGCGCATTTCCGGACCGAGCAGGGTATCGACGCCGGGGAAGCGGGCGAAGGGGAAGACCGCTTCCTTCACCGCAATGTGCTTCAGGTTGCGCGGATCCGGCTTCTCGCCATAGGCGGCGATCGCGACATCCAGCGCTTCGCCGGCCATCACGCGGGCTGCGATCTTGGCGATCGGCGCGCCGATTGTCTTCGCCACGAAGGGCACGGTACGCGATGCGCGCGGGTTCACTTCAAGCACGTAGATCGTGCCGTCCTTGATGGCGAACTGCACGTTCATCAGGCCGCCGACATTGAGCGCCTTGGCAAGCGCTGCCGTCTGGCGTTCGAGTTCGTCGACCATGGCCGTGTCGAGCGTATGCACCGGCAGAGAGCAGGCGCTGTCGCCGGAGTGGATGCCGGCTTCCTCGATGTGCTCCATGATGCCCGAGACGAAAACGTCCTTTCCGTCGCAGAGGCAGTCGACGTCCACTTCCGTGGCATTCGTCAGGTAGCTGTCGAAGAGCAGTGGGTTCTTGCCGAGCAGCGTGTTGATCTGGCCGGTCTTGTCGTTCGGGTAGCGCTGCTTGATGTCTTCCGGAACGAGCCCCGGAACCGTGTCGAGCAGATAGGTCTGCAGCATGCTTTCCGAATGAATGATCTGCATGGCGCGGCCGCCAAGAACGTAGGACGGGCGCACGACCAGCGGGAAGCCGATCTCGGCAGCGACGAGGCGGGCCTGCTCGACCGAGTAGGCGATGCCGTTGCGCGGCTGATTGAGGTCGAGCTTCATCAAAAGCTTCTGGAAGCGATCGCGGTCCTCGGCAAGGTCGATCATGTCGGGTGCCGTGCCGAGGATCGGGATGCCGTTCTTTTCCAGCGCTTCGGCCAGCTTCAGCGGCGTCTGACCGCCGAACTGCACGATGACGCCGACAAGTTCGCCCTTTTCCTGCTCGGCGCGCATGATCTCGATCACGTCTTCGGCCGTCAGGGGCTCGAAATAGAGGCGATCGGAGGTGTCGTAGTCGGTCGAAACCGTCTCCGGGTTGCAGTTGATCATGATCGCTTCGTAGCCGGCGTCCTTCAGAGCGAAGGCCGCGTGGCAGCAGCAGTAGTCGAACTCGATGCCCTGGCCGATACGGTTCGGACCACCACCAAGGATAACGACCTTCTTGCGGTCGGAAACCCCGGCTTCCGACCGGGCGGCACCGACGAAGGGCGTTTCGTAGGTCGAGTACATGTAAGCGGTCGGCGAGGCGAATTCGGCGGCGCAGGTATCGATGCGCTTGTAGACCGGGCGAACATTCAGCGCGTTGCGCAGTTCGGCCACTTCCTTCGGGCGCTTGCCGCCGAGCGTGGCGAGGCGCGCATCGGAGAAGCCCATGGCCTTCAGCATGCGCAGGTTCTCGGCATCCTGGGGCAGGCCGTGCTCGCGGATACGTGCCTCCATGTCGACGATCGCCTTGAACTGGGCGATGAACCACGGATCGATCTTGCTCGCCTCGTGAACATCCGCCTCGCTCATGCCGAGGCGGAGCGCCTGGGCGACCATACGCAGCCGGTCCGGCGTCGGCGTGCCGATCGCGGCGCGGATGGCGTTGCGGCCATCGCCGTTGTCGTCCATGTCGGGGATTTCGATTTCGTCGAGGCCGGTGAGGCCGGTCTCAAGGCCACGCAGCGCCTTCTGCAGCGATTCGGCAAAGGTGCGGCCGATCGCCATAACTTCACCGACCGACTTCATCGCGGTCGTCAGAACTGGCGAGGCGCCCGGGAACTTCTCGAAGGCGAAGCGCGGGATCTTGGTGACGACGTAGTCGATCGAAGGCTCGAACGAGGCGGGCGTCGCGCCGCCGGTGATGTCGTTGTCGAGTTCGTCGAGCGTGTAGCCGATCGCGAGCTTCGCCGCGATCTTTGCGATCGGGAAGCCGGTCGCCTTGGAGGCGAGCGCCGAGGAGCGCGATACGCGCGGGTTCATTTCGATGACGACCAGACGGCCGTCCTTTGGGTTGACGGCAAACTGCACGTTCGAGCCGCCGGTCTCGACGCCGATCTCGCGCAGCACCGCGATCGAGGCGTTGCGCATGATCTGGTATTCCTTGTCGGTCAGCGTCAGCGCCGGCGCAACGGTGATCGAATCACCGGTGTGCACGCCCATCGGGTCGATATTCTCGATCGAGCAGATGATGATGCAGTTGTCCGCCGTGTCGCGGACCACTTCCATCTCGTATTCCTTCCAGCCGAGCACCGATTCTTCGATCAGCACTTCGGTGGTTGGCGACGCGTCGAGGCCACTGCCGACGATGTCGAAGAATTCCGTGCGGTTATAGGCGATACCGCCACCGGTGCCGCCGAGCGTGAAGGACGGGCGGATGATCGCGGGCAGGCCGACATCGTCGAGCGCCTGCGCGGCGATCGCCATCGCATGGTTCAGATAGCGCTGCTTGCGGTCGCCTTCACCGAGGTTCCACTGGTTCTCCAGCTCGTCGAGCGCCTTGTCGAGGTCCGGGCCGGACAGGCGGCCCTTCAGTTCGGCGCGCTCGGCCTCATGAACCTTGCGGTCGTGGTCCTTGATGTCGGTGGCGTTCGCCAGCCGCGACTTCGGTGTCTCAAGGCCGATCTTGGCCATCGCCTCGCGGAACAGTGCGCGGTCTTCGGCCTTGTCGATCGCGTCGGGCTTCGCGCCGATCATCTCGACATTGTAGCGGTCGAGAACGCCCATACGGCGCAGCGACAATGCGGTGTTGAGCGCGGTCTGGCCGCCCATGGTCGGGAGCAGCGCGTCCGGGCGCTCCTTCGCGATGATCTTGGCGACGACTTCCGGGGTGATCGGCTCGACATAGGTCGCATCGGCGAGGCCCGGATCGGTCATGATCGTCGCCGGGTTGGAGTTGACGAGGATGACGCGGTAGCCTTCCTCCTTCAGCGCCTTACAGGCCTGGGTGCCGGAATAGTCGAATTCGCATGCCTGACCGATGACGATCGGCCCCGCGCCGATGATAAGAATGGACTTGATATCTTGGCGCTTCGGCATGGTCGGTCATCCGTTTCTAGCTGCGCGAAAAACCGGCCAAAGTGGGAGGTCACCGGCCGGGTACGCATTGATGGTCTTTTCAGGCTAGAAGCGGCTTATAGGCAAATGTATCTGCAAGCGAAACCCCGAAAATACCGGAATCGACAAGAAGCCGGCATATTTGCGCGTCCTCTGCTTTATCGCTCGCTCGGCGGCACTAAAACCGCGCCAAGGC
>NZ_JBQENM010000009.1:0-67304 GCF_052044795.1 Ensifer sp. 22521 | reverse complement strand
ACCCGGACGAGCGGTCGTGCGGATCGGGCCGGGGCTTGTGCACTTCTTCCACGCCGAGGCGACCGATTCCTTCAAGCCGCAACGCCTTCACGAAGGCTCCGCCTCGTCCCGCTCTGCGGGTGGCTTAGGAGCGGCAAAGCGGCTTTACGTCAAGGAGAGCGGAGCAGACTTCAGCCGGCGGAGTTTTCGCTGCCGATATCCGTAGCGGGAGCTAGCAGCCGCAGCAAAAAGTTTGGCCAGATCGCGAACTTACGGGCGGCGATTGCGTTTTACAACGACGTTGGGCGCATCTTATAAAAGAGCAAACCGACAACGCCCTTTTTACAGAGGCTGGGAGGACAGATCATGGAATGGAAAGGCCGCCGCCAATCCGAAAACATCGAAGACCAGCGCGGCGCGAGCCCGGGTGGCGGCAATCCGTTCGGGCGCGGCGGTGGTTTCCGCATGCCGGGCGGCGGAGGCGGTATGCGGCGCGCTGGCGGCGGCATGAGCTTCGGAACGATCATCTTCCTCGTCATCCTCTACTTTATCCTCAAGGCCATGGGCATCGACATGCTGCAGGTGCTGGAAGGTGGCGGCGGTCAGGTACAGTTGCCCGGTTTCGAGCAGAGTGACGGCTCGCCGGCACCGCGCGGTTCGGCCCAGGAAGAGGAAATGAAATCTTTCATGGCGACCGTGCTCGCCGAGACCGAGGATACCTGGAACGGCATTTTCCAGGCGAGCGGCAAACAGTACGAAGAGCCCAAGATGGTGCTCTTCCGCGGCCAGGTGCGCTCCGCCTGCGGCTTCGCGTCCGCCGCCTCCGGACCGTTCTATTGCCCGGGAGACCACAAGGTCTATCTCGACATGAGCTTCTTCGATGAACTCGCCCAGAAGTTCGATGCATCCGGCGACTTCGCCCAGGCCTATGTGGTTGCGCACGAGGTCGGCCACCACGTCCAGAACCTGATCGGCGTCTTGCCGAAATTCAACCAGATGCGCCAGTCGATGAGCGAAACCGAAGCCAATCAGATGTCGGTGCGTGTCGAACTGCAGGCCGATTGTTTCGCCGGCGTCTGGGGCAAATTTACCGAGCAGAAGGGCCTGCTCTCGCAAGGCGACCTCGAAGAGGCGCTGAACGCCGCCACCCAGATCGGCGACGACACGCTGCAGAAGCGGATGCAGGGCTACGTCGTTCCGGAGAGTTTCAACCACGGCACCTCCGAACAGCGCATGCGCTGGTTCAAGCGTGGCTTCGACAGCGGCAAGATGTCGGCCTGCGATACTTTCTCGGGCGCCGTCTAGCCGCTTCTATACAAGAAAACCGTCAGGGCCGGCACGATTGCCGGCCCTTTCGTTTGTCGGGTCAGCGTTCGCTGTCCATATGGGCGAGTTGGGCCTCGGGATAGCGGGCGCCCGCGGCGGCATCTTTCGGAACCGCCTGTTCGATCACCGCCAGATCGCCGGCACTGAGATCGACATCGCGCGACGCGAGGGCTTCCGCCAAGCGGTCGCGCCGGCGTCCACCGATCAACGGCACGATGTCCTTGCCCTGGGCGGCTACCCAGGCAATCGCGATCTGCGCCACCGAAACGCCCTTCTCTTCAGCGACCTGCCTCAGCGCTTCGACGAGGGCGAGGTTCTTGTCGATGTTGCCCTCCTGGAACCGCGGGCTCATGGCGCGGAAATCGCCCTTGCCAGCCGCGCCTTTCTGCCAGTGGCCACTGATCAGGCCGCGCGACAGCACGCCATAGGCGGTGACGCCGATACCGAGAGCGCGGCAGGTCGGCAGGATCTCGCTCTCTATGCCGCGTGAAATCAGCGAATACTCGATCTGCAGATCCGAGATCGGGTGGACGGCAGCGGCGCGGCGGATGGTCTCGGGCCCAACCTCGGAGAGGCCGATATGGCGGACATATCCACCCTTCACCATGTCAGCGATCGCACCAATGGTATCTTCGATCGGAACGTCGGGATCGAGCCTTGAGGGACGATAGATGTCGATATGATCGACGCCAAGCCGCTGCAGCGTATAGGCGAGAAAGTTGCGAACCGCCTTCGGCCGGCCATCATAGCCAGCCCAGTTGCCCGCAGCATCGCGCAATGCGCCGAACTTCACACTCAACAGCGCCTTGTCGCGCCTACCGCCCTTCAGCGCCTCGCCGATCAGCATCTCGTTGTGGCCCATACCATAGAAGTCACCGGTATCGAGCAGCGTGATGCCGGCCTCCAGCGCGGCGTGGATGGTGGCGATGCTTTCGGCACGGTCGGCCGGGCCGTACATGCCGGACATGCCCATGCAGCCGAGTCCGAGCGCCGACACCGAGGGGCCGGTCTTTCCGAGTGAAACGTAATCCATTCTCGTTCTCCTTCGACATGGCCGAAATCCGCCGGCCGTTGATCGGTCTCTTGTTTACTTCCTTTGGCGTCGTGCGATAATCCGACCTCAATCGAACGACTTGTACGAAATTCCGCACAATGAACGACCTGCCGCTTGCAGATCTCGATGCCTTTACCGCCGTTGCCGCGACGCGCAGCTTCCGCGCCGCTGCCAAGAAGCGCGGCGTTTCCGCGTCGTCGCTGAGCGAGGCGCTGCGACGGCTCGAAGCCAAGCTGCAAGTGCGCCTGCTCAACCGCACGACCCGCAGCGTGACACTGACGGAGGCGGGCATGCGGTTGCTGGATCGGCTGACGCCGGCGCTCGGCGAGATTGCCGGCGCGCTCGATCAGGTCAACGAGATGCGCGACAGTCCGGCGGGAACGCTGAAACTGAATGTCCCGACCATCGTTGCCCGCGAAATCCTACCACCGATCGTCGGCCGCTTCCTCAGCAAGCATCCGGCAATCTCCTTGGAAGTGACGGCGGAAGATGGGTTCGTCGACGTTCTGGCGGCGGGTTTCGACGCTGGCGTTCGCTATGAGGAACGGGTCGAGCGCGACATGATCGCCATACCGATCGGGCCGAGCCGGCAACGCTACGTCACCGCGGCGGCACCGGATTATCTCGCCAGGCACGGCGTGCCCCAACATCCACGCGATCTGCTTGACCATGGCTGTATTCGCCACCGTTTCGCCAGCGGCATTTCTCTTCCCTGGGAGTTCGGTGAAGGGGAGGCGGCGCTGACGATCGCGCCTCCTGCCGTCGTGACCGCCAATACGATCGACCTCGAACTCGGCGCTGCCCTTGACGGGCTTGGCATCATCCGGACCTTCGAGGAGTTCGTCGCCCCGGCCATCGCGGCAGGACGGCTCCGGCCCATTCTTGAAGACTGGACGACGAGTTTTTCCGGACCGTTTCTCTACTATGCGAGCCGCAGGCATATGCCGACGCCGCTGCGCGCCTTCGTGGATTTCTTGAAGCTTGAACAGCGGCGCGACAACGGGTGAAGGCAGATGCACGTCACCCGTCACATCAACCATTGCGATAGTCCCATCAGATAATTTGAGACGTTCACGGATTGTTTCGCGCGAAATGATCCGTTACACCTAAATTGGTAGCGTTGTTCACGTTCTGTCCCGCATCCCGGGGCAGGCCGCTCGGGGGAGGGATCGCATGCGCGACGAGAAGTTTGTGCGACGCGGCCTGTTCCTCGTCTTCCTCATCCTGTTCCTGGATATCATCGGCATTGCGATCATCGTTCCAGTGCTGCCGACCTATCTGGAGGAACTGACCGGCTCCGATATCAGCGAAGCGGCAATCGACGGTGGTTGGCTGCTGCTCGTTTATGCGGCGATGCAGTTTCTCTTCGCGCCGCTGATCGGCAACCTCAGCGACCGATTCGGCCGCCGTCCGGTGCTGCTCGCATCGGTCTTCACCTTCGCACTCGACAATCTGATCTGTGCGCTCGCCACCAGCTATTGGATGCTGTTCATCGGCCGTGTGCTCGCCGGCATCAGCGGTGCAAGTTTCGGCACCGCATCGGCCTATATCGCCGACATCAGCCATGACGGAAACCGCGCCAAGAATTTTGGGCTGATCGGCATCGCCTTCGGGACCGGCTTCGCCCTCGGCCCGGTGCTTGGCGGTCTGCTCGGCGAATTGGGGCCACGCGTGCCGTTCTACGGTGCCGCGGCGCTCTCCTTCGTCAATTTCATTCTCGGCGTATTTCTGCTGCCCGAGACGCTGGATCGCGCCAATCGCCGTCGCTTCGAGTGGAAGCGCGCCAATCCGCTCGGCGCCCTCAAGCAGATGCGCAACTACCCAGGCATCGGCTGGGTTGGGCTCGTCTTCTTTCTCTTCTGGCTCGCCCACTCCGTCTATCCGGCGGTCTGGTCCTTCGTATCCAACT
Source organism: Ensifer sp. 22521 (assembly GCF_052044795.1). Taxonomy (NCBI): domain Bacteria; kingdom Pseudomonadati; phylum Pseudomonadota; class Alphaproteobacteria; order Hyphomicrobiales; family Rhizobiaceae; genus Ensifer; species Ensifer sp. 22521. The sequence goes on along the minus strand of NZ_JBQENM010000009.1, from coordinate 63,036 downwards.
ACCGCTATGGCTGGAGCGAGGGGCAGATCGGGCTATCTCTCGGTATCTTCGGCATCGGCGGCGCGTTCGTCATGGCCATCATACTGCCGCGCGTCGTGCCACGGCTTGGCGAGTGGCGGACGGCGGTGCTGGGACTGACCTTCACCACCCTTGGCGCCATTGGCTATGCCGGTGCCTGGCAGGGGTGGATGATCTACGCGGTGATCATCGCAACCGCGCTCGAAAGCCTCGCAGATCCGCCCTTGCGCAGTATCGCTGCCGCCCACGTGCCGCCATCGGCACAGGGAGAGCTTCAGGGCGCGCTGACCAGCATCGGCAGCATCACCACGATCATCGGCCCGCTGATCTTCACCCAGGCTTTCGGCTATTTCACCAGCCCTAGCGCTCCCGTTGCCTTCGCCGGTGCGCCCTATGCGCTCGCGAGTTGCTTCCTCGTCGGCGCGCTCGTCGTGTTCCTGTTGAAGATACCCAGAAGCAGGGCGGTCGGACCGCAAGGGCTGGAGGAGGCTATCGAGCCGGCTGCGGCTGCGGTTGCAGCAGCGGAAGAGGCTGAAGGGATCGAACAGCCACGAATGCACGGAAATTGATCAATTTTCGTGATCTATCGATGAAAGTTTGAGCAACCTCGCCCTTGCGGCTGGCTCTTTGCCCGGGGGTATTCTATCTCCGGTTTTCCTCCCTCCGACCTTTAGTTGCGGCCGAGGCCGCATCGACCGCCAGGAATCTGCCATGCTGACCGCGAATGCGAGCCCGAAGCCGTTGACGACCGACAACTCCTGGCGGATGCATTATCGCGCGAGCTTCTATCTCGGCGTGCCCTTTATCGGCGCCCAGCTCGCCCAGCTCGCGATCAACACGACGGACGTCCTGATGGTGGGCAAGCTCGGCGCCACCGAACTCGCGGCAATCATTCTCGCGACGCAGATGTATTTCACCGTCTATGTTTTCGGGAACGGCTTTGCCAACGCGGTGGTTCCGATGGCAGCGCAGGCCGTTGGTCGAGGCGACAAGGTTTCGGTACGCCGCTCCGTGCGCATGGGCATGTGGGTCGTGCTGCTCTACGGGGTGCTGACGGCGCCAGTGCTCTGGATGGCCGAACCGATCCTGCTTTTCGCCGGTCAGCAACCCGAGGTCGCAGCCCTTGCGGGGGAATACATCCGCATCGCCCAGTGGGCGATCTTTCCCGGCCTGATTTTCATGGTGCTCAGAGCCTTCTTGAGCGGCCTCGAGCGGGCAGGGATCATTCTCTATGTGACGCTGGCGACGCTCGTGCTCAATGCCGCTCTTTGTTACGTGCTGATCTTCGGCCATTTCGGCTTCCCGCAGCTCGGCATCTTCGGGGCGGCGGTGGCCGCTCTTGGCGTTGCGTTGCTCGGCGCGGCGCTGACGATCGGCTACATCAAGAGCAAGCCTGAGCTCAACCAGTACGAACTGTTCGTCCGATTCTGGCGGCCTGACTGGACGGCGTTCTGGGAGGTCGTGTCTCTCGGCATTCCGATCTCGCTGACGATCCTTGCCGAAGTGAGCCTCTTCACCGTCGCTTCGCTGCTGATGGGCACGATCGGCACGATTGAACTTGCCGCGCACGGCATCGCCCTGCAGTTCGCCTCACTCGCCTTCATGATCCCGCTCGGGCTCGCGCAAGCCGCCACGGTGCGTGTCGGCCTTGCCTACGGCCGAAACGACATGCTGGGCGTCCGGCGCGCGGCGGTTGCATCACTCGTGCTCGGTGCGGGCTTTGCCGTCGTCGGGAGCGCGATCTTTGCCCTGTTCCCGAGCCATCTCGCCGCCCTTTATCTCGACACCAACCGCCCGGATGCCGCGGCAGTACTGGCCTTCGCCGCGCCGCTCATCGTCATTGCCGGCGCCTTCCAGCTCGTCGACGGCATGCAGGCGATCGCCGCCGGCATGCTGCGCGGGTTGAAGGACACCAAGGTGCCGATGCTGCTGGCGTTGATCTCCTATTGGCCGATCGGCTTCGTCTGCGCCTGGGCCTTCGCCTTTCCGTTCAATTTCGGTGGCATGGGCGTCTGGTTCGGCTTCGTCCTCGGGCTCGCGGCAGCCGCCGTGCTTTTGAACTGGCGCTTCTTCCGGATGATCGGCGCGATTTCGACCACGCCCCCGAGACAGACCGCGATTTAGCGATAGGCTCCAGGCTACGGGCAAAGAAAAAGCCGGACGGGCAGGGGATGCCGTCCGGCTTACAATGGCGACCGCCTCAGGGGAAGGGAACGGCGTCGCCTACTACCAAGCTTCGATTACGAAGCCTCGAAACCGCTAGACGTTGAAACCGTCAAGCCGCTCCGAACCCTGGCGATCGCGCTGGAGGTCGCGTATCGTTCGGGCAAAATCGATCAAAAAAACGAAACTGATGACCGCTGCCGCGATCATGAACAGGGTGGCCATGACGCCCTCCATCAACGGAAGATCTTCTGGGTCACGAATTGCTCGCGCCGGGCACGGGACTCATTGCGAAGTCCATGTATCGTCGCAAACAGCATCGCGAAAAACATCGCCATCGAAAACAGAGCAAGTCCCATAGCCGTAATCCTTTCGCATCCTAAACGGCAGTACGTTCGAAAAGTTCCGTTGTTTACTGCGCTACACTAGCGTTCTGCGTGTGAAGCACCGTTGAACATGGCATTCATTTAGCATTCATTCTTTCTGTCCCGCTGTTTCCCAGGGAACAGCTCTAGCCATCGGCACAACTCTTGCGATCCGTCGCCGTCCGTGACAAAAGGCTTCACCAAACGGAAACAGGTGCGATGACCACGGCATTTTATCCCGGCTCCTTCGATCCGATGACGAACGGCCACCTCGACGTACTCGTGCAGGCGCTGAACGTGGCGGCGAAGGTCATCGTCGCAATCGGCATCCACCCGGGGAAGGCGCCGCTTTTTACCTTTGATGAACGCGCCGAACTCATCCGTCGCTCGCTTCAGGAATTCCTGCCCGACCGGGCCGGCGATATCGACGTCGTCGCCTTCGACAATCTGGTCGTCGACGCGGCACGCGCGCGCGGCGCGAAACTGCTTGTGCGCGGGCTTCGCGACGGCACGGACCTCGACTACGAAATGCAGATGGCCGGCATGAACCGGCAGATGGCCCCCGACATCCAGACGCTATTCTTGCCCGCAGGCACGGCGTCGCGGCCCATTACGGCCACATTGGTCCGCCAGATCGCGGCCATGGGCGGTGACGTCAGCGCCTTCGTGCCCGCGGCAGTTTACCAAGCACTGCAGGCCAAACGCCGCGCTTGAGGCGCGGCCCTCTTTACACCACGCAGGGAGAAACCATGAAAATCCTCCACCTCGCTTTTGCCGGCGCCCTTGCGCTTGCCTCCTGGACGGGAACGGCGATCGCGCAATCGGCCGACAACTTCATCACGATCACGCTCAAGGATGGGCCGGTCGTCGTTGAACTGCGTCCGGACATTGCCCCGAAGCATGTCGAGCAGATCAAGGCGCTTGCCGCCGCCGGCGAGTATGACAACGTTGCCTTCCACCGCGTGATCAAGGGCTTCATGGCCCAGACCGGCGACGTGCAGTATGGCGATATGGAAAACGGCTACCAGCCACAGGCTGCCGGCACCGGCGGCTCGTCGAAGCCGGATCTGCCGGCCGAGTTCTCCGACGTTCCGTTCGAACGCGGCACGGTCGGCATGGCGCGCTCGCAGGATCCGAACAGCGCCAACTCGCAGTTCTTCATCATGTTCGCACCGGGCGACTTCCTGAACGGCCAATACACGGTCGTCGGCAAGGTCGTTTCGGGTATGGAGAACGTCGACAAGATCAAGCTCGGCGACGATGCCAACAACGGCTCCGTCACCGATCCCGACCGCATGATCAGCGTCAAGGTCGGCAAGTAAAGTCAACAGAAGGAGAAAACCCATGGCCGAGATCAAGGATCCGGAAAACACGATCATCATGGAGACCACCAAGGGCAAGATCGTCATCGAGCTTCTGCCTGACGTCGCTCCGGGTCATGTCGCCCGCATCAAGGAACTGGCTCGCGAAGGTGCCTATGACGGCGTGGTATTCCACCGCGTGATCGAGGACTTCATGGCGCAGACCGGCGACGTTCAGTACGGCAAGACCGGCGGCGAGCACTTCAACCCGGCGCGTGCCGGCATGGGCGGCTCCTCCAAGCCGGATCTGAAGGCCGAATTCTCGAACGTCAGCCACGTTCGCGGCACCTGCTCGATGGCCCGCAGCCAGATGCCGAACTCGGCAAACTCGCAGTTCTTCATCTGCTTCACCGATGCCCCCTGGCTCAACAAGCAGTACTCCGTTTGGGGCCAGGTCATCGAAGGCATGGACAATGTCGACAAGATCAAGCGCGGCGAACCCGTGCGCGATCCCGACTCGATCGTCACGATGCGGGTTGCCGCAGACGCCTGATTTGCGCTAATGCACGGACCCGCCCCGGTCGCCAACTGCGCCGGGGCGGGTTTGCTTTTGTCTGAAGATAACAATGCGCGTAGACCTGTTCGACTTCGACCTTCCGGAAACCTCGATTGCGCTTCGGCCCGCAAGCCCGCGCGACAGCGCCCGCATGCTTGTCGTTCGCCCTGATGGCGCGGAAGTTCTGTCCAACAAAGGTGTGCTCGATCTGCCGTCGTTCCTCAGGGAAGGCGACGCACTGGTCTTCAACGACACCAAGGTGATTCCGGCGCAACTGGAAGGCATCCGCCGCCGCGGCGAGGAGATCACCACACCGGTTTCGCTGACGCTGCACATGCGCACGGCACCCGATTGCTGGAAGGCTTTTGCCCGCCCGGCGCGGCGCCTCAAGGTCGGCGACCGCATCGCCTTCGGCCATGGCGGTTCGAGTTGCCTGCTGGGCACACTCGACGCGACGGTCGAGGAAAAGGGCGATGCCGGCGAGGTGACGCTGCGCTTCGACCTCTCGGGCCCGTCGCTCGACGAGGCGATCATGGCGGTCGGCCACATTCCCCTGCCGCCCTACATCGCCTCCAAGCGCGCCGAGGACGCCCAGGATCGCGCCGATTACCAGACGATGTATGCCCGGGAGGAGGGCGCCGTAGCCGCGCCCACCGCCGGACTGCACTTCACCGACCGTCTCTTCACCAAGCTCGACGAGGCCGGCATCGAACGGCATTTTGTGACGCTGCATGTCGGGGCGGGCACGTTCCTGCCGGTCAAGGCCGACGACACCGACGACCATGTGATGCACCAGGAGATCGGCCACGTCGACGCCCGCACCGCCGAGCGGCTGAACGCCGTGAAGGCGAGGGGTGGCCGCATCGTCTGCGTCGGCACGACTTCGCTCCGGCTGATCGAAAGCGCGACCTCGGCAGAGGGTATCGTCAAGCCGTGGTCCGGGCCGACCGGCATCTTCATCACGCCCGGCTACCGCTTTCGCGCCGTCGACATGCTGATGACCAATTTCCATCTGCCGAAATCGACGCTGTTCATGCTGGTTTCGGCCTTCTCAGGCCTGGAAACTATGCGCGCGGCTTACGCACATGCGATCGAAACCGGCTACCGCTTCTATTCCTATGGCGACGCCAGCCTGCTTTTCCGGAAAGACTAGATGACCGAGACCTTCCAGTTCAAGCTTCACAAGACCGACGGCAAGGCCCGTCGCGGCGAAGTGTCCATGCCGCGCGGCACGATCCGCACGCCGGCCTTCATGCCGGTTGGCACGGTCGGCACGGTCAAGGCGATGTATCTCGACCAAGTGAAGGATCTCGGCGCCGACATCATTCTCGGCAATACCTACCACCTGATGCTACGCCCCGGCGCCGAGCGCGTCGCACGGCTCGGCGGTCTGCACGGCCTGATCCGTTGGCAGGGACCGATCCTCACAGACAGCGGCGGCTTCCAGGTCATGTCGCTTGCGGGCCTTCGCAAGCTCGACGAGCAGGGCGTCACTTTCAAGAGCCATGTCGACGGCGCGCTCTTCCACATGTCGCCGGAACGCTCGATCGAGATCCAGGGCCTGCTCGACAGCGATATCCAGATGCAGCTCGACGAATGCGTGGCGCTGCCGGCCGAGCCCAAGGAAATCGAGCGCGCGATGGAAATGTCGCTGCGCTGGGCAGAGCGTTGCAAGGTGGCCTTCGGCGACCAGCCAGGCAAGGCGATGTTCGGTATCGTGCAGGGCGGCGACATTCCAAAGCTGCGCGAACGCTCGGCCGAGGCGCTGAAGGGGCTCGATCTCAAGGGCTACGCTGTCGGCGGTCTGGCCGTCGGCGAGCCGCAGGAAGTGATGCTGCGCATGCTCGACATTACCTGCCCGATCATGCCGGTGGACAAGCCGCGTTACCTCATGGGGGTCGGCACGCCCGATGATATCCTGCGGTCGGTGGCCGAGGGCATCGACATGTTCGACTGCGTGATGCCGACCCGCTCGGGGCGCCATGGCCTCGCGTTCACGCGTCATGGCCGCATCAACCTGCGCAATGCGCGGCACGCCGAAGACATGCGCCCACTCGACGAAGAATCCTCGTGCCCGGCGGCGCGCGACTATTCGCGCGCCTATCTGCATCACTTGATCCGTTCGAACGAGTCGCTCGGCGGCATGCTCTTGAGCTGGAATAACCTGGCCTATTACCAGGAGCTCATGGCCGGCATCCGTCTGGCGATCGACGAAGGTCGCTTCGCCGACTTCATGGCGGAAACCCAGGAAACCTGGCGGCGAGGGGACCTTCCGCCGGTCTGACGGTTGGAGGACGCTTGGCGCTTTGTGCAGGGCCTAGATCGCCGGCCCCGGTGCTGCCTGCAGCATCATGACGCCGTTGATCTTGTAGCTCCCGTCCGGTTGCTTCACCAGTTGGTAGATTGCCGTCCAGTCCTTGCCATCAGGGGCCGAGATCAACACCTCCTGCAGGACCTGATCGCCAACGACCTTCGACCGGCCAAAGGCGAAATTGCCGGGCCGATAGACGGGCCGGTAGCCGCGTTTGACCATGTCGAAAAAGGCGGCCTTGTCCGGAAACTTGCCGCGGATCTCGGGTGAGGCGAAGGAATAGGCGGTTTCTGCATCATCATGCAGAAAGGCCGCGATCTGCTCCTGAATGATCGCGCGTGCGGTATCGACAGGTTCATCGGCGCGAGAGGCACATGCAGTGAAAAGTTGGGTCGTCAGTCCGAGGGCAATGGCAAAGGTCCTGAACATCGCGTTCTCTCCATCCAAGCCAGCTAAGATGAGCATAGGATGGCCGAGCGCTTTGGAAATGGTCGTGCCCGCCAGGCATGCGCCATTCAATCCAAATTCCGTTCGGTATTTACAATGAAAATCAATTGATTAAAAAGCATTTCGAATAATATACTTTATATATCATAAGTTGGTGATATGCAGCATTGGCTGATCGGGCAGGGCTGCCCGATCACCAAAATGGCGTTGGAAGTGGCGCAAGCTTTAAGGCCTCAGGTCGTCGGCTTCTGCACTATGCTGCCGATATCGGCGGGTCTTGCGGAAGTCGATGCCGTTTTCATAGCGGCGCGCCGCAATGGCTGGCGTGAACACGCTGTGCGTCACACCCGGTGGCCATGCGGTTTCCTTCTATCGCGCTCTCGGCTTTCAGCATGCGGGAAAGGTGGCGACTGAGTTCGGGTCTGCTGAGCGCCTCACCAAGAAACTGGAATGACAGCAACGCAGAGCAGCCCGCCGCCAGGCATTCTGCAAACCACCGGCGAGGGTGGCGTTCGCGCTTTTCAGAATCAGGAAACTCGGATTCTATCCGCGATGGGTCGGAAACTGATGGAGCCTGAATTGCTTCTTGTCCTCATCGTTGGTCTTGTTGCCGGGGTCATTAGTGGCATCATCGGGACGGGATCCTCGATCATGCTTTTGCCAATCTTGACGTACGTCTATGGCCCGAAGGAAGCGATCCCGATCGTGGCGGTGGCGGCGGTGATGGCAAATGTCTCGCGCATTCTTGTATGGTCGCGCTCCGTCGATTGGCGCGCGGTTGCGGCCTATGCAGCAACCGGGATACCGGCGGCGGCATTGGGCGCGCGGACCATGCTTGTTCTGCCTCCACACGTGGTGGATGCAACCATTGGAATTTTCTTCCTGGCCATGATCCCGATGCGTCGACGGTGTGCCGCATATTTGCGGCAACTGAGCTTGCGGCACCTGGCCTTTGCCGGAGCCATCATCGGCTTCCTGACGGGTATCGTTGTTTCTACCGGCCCCATATCCGTTCCGGTGTTCCTGGGGTATGGATTGACGAAGGGGAGCTTCATTGGCACCGAAGCCGCAGCCTCGCTGACGATCTACATCACCAAGACGCTCACATTCCAGAGTTTCGGCGCGCTGCCGTTTGCCACGCTGGCAAAGGGATTGACGGTCGGCGGATCGTTGATGGTTGGTTCGCTGCTGGCCAAGCCGTTTCTTCTTCGCCTCACACCTGAAACGTTCAGGCACGTTATGGACGCGCTTTTGCTTGGCACGGGCGCAAGCCTGCTATGGGGCGCCGCAAGCTGAAATCTCCCAGGTCAGCAAAACCCCGGGGAGAGTGACATTCCAACTTTGCAGGATCAGGACACTTTAACTTTGCGGCTACACACACACAATGATCACATAAGATAGATTATGGAACTATCGGATATGCCGGAAAACATGGATTGCGGCTGATCCTTGCCTTGCCGCGCTTGACCCGGCCTTTCCGGCCTGCTTAGCGTTCCAGCACCGAAGCACCACTTTCAAGGCCAGATGTGATGAGCGAATTGCGCGTTCTTTCAGATGCTTTCATTCCAGAACTGCCAAACCGCTACAAAGGCAAGGTTCGCGAAAACTACGATCTGCCCGATGGCAACCGTATCATCATCGCCACGGATCGGCTGAGCGCCTTCGACGTCATCCTGACCTCGATCCCGAACAAAGGTCACGTGCTGACGCAGACCGCGCGCTACTGGTTCGAGGAAACCGCCGACATTTGCCCTAACCATGTGGTCAGCTATCCGGACCCCAATGTCGTCATCGGCAAGCGGCTCGACATTCTGCCGGTTGAGGTCGTCGTGCGCGGTTATCTTGCCGGCACCACCAGCACCTCGATCCTGACCAAGTACCGCAATGGCGAACGTGAGATGTACGGCATCACCTTGCCGGACGGCATGCGCGACAACGAGAAGCTGCCGCAGCCGATCATCACGCCCACCAGCAAGGCTTTCGACGGCGGTCACGACGAGCCGCTATCGGCCGAAGCGATCCTCGAGCAAGGACTGCTGACGAAAGAGCAGCTGGATACGGTCTGGCAATATGCGCTGGCTCTGTTTGCCCGTGGCCAGCAGCGCGCCGCCGAACGTGGCCTGATCCTCGTTGACACCAAATACGAGTTCGGTACCGACGAAAACGGCACGATCATTCTTGCCGACGAGATCCATACGCCCGATAGCAGCCGCTATTGGATCGCCGACAGCTACCAGCAGAGCTTCGAACGCGGCGAGCGCCCGAAAAGCTTCGACAAGGATTTCGTGCGCGCCTGGGTCACCGCGCGCTGCGACCCTTACAAGGATCCGATCCCAGAAATTCCAGTCGATCTCATCGAGCAGACATCTGCGGTCTATATCGAGGCTTTCGAGACGATCACCGGTCAGCGCTTTGTCCCGGACCTTTCAGGCGCATCGGTTCTGGAGCGTATCCGCACCAATCTGGCGCCCTATTTCTCCAAGTGAATCCGTATATTAGATAAGAATGCTAATCTGATTTACGCGTCACCAGACGTCGGATCGCCGACGTCGAATTCGAGCCGCATCATGTCGTAGGCTGGCTCGATATGATCGGGCGTTTCGCCCTGAACCGTGTCGTAATCCAGCGGCACATGCATGTGCGTCAGTACCGCCCGCTTCGGCTGCAGTCTGGCGATCCAGCCGAGCGACTGCACTAGCGACAGATGGCTCGGGTGGAACTTATACTGCAGGGTGTCGAGAACCAGCAGATCGAGACCGTCGAGCTTGGCGACGGTTTCGGCGGGAAAGTCGCTGACATCGCTGCAATATGCAAAGTCGCCGACTCGGAACCCGAGCGAATGGATGTTGCCGTGAAACTGCATCAGCGGCCGGAACGGGATCGGCCCGCCGGCACCGTTGATCACCACAGGCGATAGATCGTCGGGAATGATCCGCGGCTCGACGATCGGTGGGTAACCGCTGCCGGGCGGTGATTCCAGGCAATAGCCGAATCCCTCGCGGATTCGCCCCATCGTATAGGCATCGGCCCAGATCGGCACCCGCCTCCGGTTTTCAATGACATAACCGCGCAGATCGTCGATGCCATGCAGATGATCGGCATGGGAATGGGTGTAGAGCACCGCATCGATGTGGTGCACCCCTGCTGCAACCATCTGCGCGCGAAAATCCGGACCAGTGTCGATGACGACGGTCGTCTTGCCACCATCGGGCGCGGTCTGCTCGACCAGCAAAGCGGCGCGCATGCGCCGGTTCTTCGGATTGTCCGGATTGCAGGCGCCCCAGTCACCGGTGATGCGCGGCACGCCCGGCGACGAGCCGCAGCCGAGAATGGTGAAGGCGCGCCGGAACGCCACGTCAGACCCTCGGCATCTTGGAGAAGATGCGGAAGGCGTTTTCCGTGGTGATCCTAGCGATCTCCTCGTTGCTCACACCGATCGTTTCGGCGAGCACGGCAGCCGTATGGGCGACATAGGCCGGCTCGTTGCGCTTGCCGCGGAACGGCTTCGGCGCGAGATAAGGCGCGTCGGTCTCGACGATCATCCGGTCGTGCGGCACGGTCTTGGCGATCTCGCGCAACTCTTCGGATTTCGGAAAGGTCAGGATGCCCGAGAAGGAGACGTAGCCGCCGAGCTCGACGCCGATACGCGCGAGGTCAGGGCCGGACGAGAAGCAGTGCAGAAGGAAAGGGAAGGCCCCCTTCCCTGTTTCCTCGGTCAGGATCGCCGCCATGTCTTCGTCGGCCGAGCGGCTATGAATGACGAGCGGCAAACCGGTTTCGCGCGCTGCGGCAATGTGCCGGCGCAGGCCTTCGACCTGGGCGTCACGCGGAGCGTTGTCATAGAAATAGTCGAGACCCGCCTCGCCAATCGCGACCACCTTCGGATGCACCGACAGCCGGACAAGATCTTCAGTCGTGATGTCCAGTTCCTCATCCGCATTGTGCGGATGCGTGCCGACGGAACAGAAGACATTCGGATAGGCCTCAGCGATCGCAAGGATCGTCTCGAACCGCTTCACGCGGGTCGAGATCGTGATCATCTGCTCGACACCCGCCTCATGCGCCCGCGCGACGATGGCGTCACGCTCCGCTTCGAAATCGGGAAAATCCAGATGGCAATGGGTATCGATCAGCATGCTCAAAGTGCCTTATTGCGCTTCCGGTGCAATGTAGCGCGGGAACACCGGCTTCGGCGCTTCAAGCGGCGTGCCCGACACGAGACGTCCCGCCTCGCCGAGGGCTGCGAAGTCGCGCTTGTCGGCGGGCGCCGCCACCAGGTCGAGCAGCTTTGCCGACGAGTCCGGCATGAAGGGCTGCAAGAGGATGGCGATCTGGCGCACCACTTCCGCCGTTACATAGAGCACGGTTCCCATGCGGGCCGGATCGGTCTTCTTCAGGGCCCAGGGCTCCTGGCCGGCGAAGTAGCGGTCCGTCTCGGAGACGACGGCGATGATCGCGGCCAGCGCCCGGTGGATCATCTGCTTGCCCATCTCGTCGCGCGTGATCTCGTGCAGCGCATCTGCGGCCGCCAGCATCGCCTTGTCCTCGTCGGTCAGGGTACCGCAGACCGGGACCTGGCCGTCGCAATTCTTGACAATCATCGACAGCGAGCGGCTCGCCAGGTTGCCGATGCCGTTGGCGAGATCGGAGTTGATGCGGGTCGCGATCCCCTCCTCGCTGTAGCTGCCGTCCTGACCGAAGGAGACTTCGCGCAGGAAGAAGTAGCGGATCTGATCCAGACCGAAATGCTCGACCAGATTGAACGGATCGACGACGTTGCCAAGCGACTTCGACATCTTCTCGCCCTTGTTGAGCAGGAAGCCATGGGCAAAGACGCGCTTGGGCAGCGGCAGGCCGGCCGATATCAGGAAAGCCGGCCAATAGACTGCGTGGAAGCGGATGATGTCCTTGCCGATCACATGGATGTTGGCTGGCCAGAACTTGGCGCGTGGACCCTTGGGATCGTCGAGATAGCCGGTCGCGGTGATGTAGTTCGTCAGCGCGTCGACCCAGACATACATCACGTGCGCCGGGTCGTTCGGAACCTTGATGCCCCAGTCGAAGGTGGTGCGCGAAACCGAGAGATCCTTGAGGCCCGATTTCACGAACGAAATCACCTCGTTGCGGCGTTCGGCCGGACCGATGAAATCAGGATTTTCCTCATAGTGCTTCAGGAGCTTGTCCTGATAGGCGGAGAGGCGGAAGAAGTAGCTCTGCTCCTCGACCCATTCGACGGGCGTTCCCTGCGGGCCGTAGCGGACGCCATCGTCGCGCAGTTCGGTCTCGTTCTCCTGGTAGTAGGCTTCGTCCCGCACAGAGTACCAGCCGGCGTAGGAATCCTTGTAGAGGTCGCCCGCCTCGCCCATGCGAATCCAGATGTCCTGCGACGCATCGTGATGGCGCTTCTCGGTCGTGCGGATGAAGTCGTCGTTGGACGCATTCAATAGCACGGCCATCTTCTGGAATTCCGCGGAGTTGCGGTCGGCCAGTTCCTGCGGAGTCACGCCTTCCTTGCGTGCCGTCTGCTGCATCTTCTGGCCGTGCTCGTCGGTGCCGGTCAGGAAGAACACGTCACGTCCATCTAGGCGCTGGTAGCGCGCCATGGCATCCGTCGCGATCAACTCATAGGCGTGGCCGATATGCGGCCGGCCGTTCGGGTAGGAAATCGCGGTGGTGATGTAGAAAGGGGACGTGTCTCTCATAGGCGGATTCGATCTATCTCGGATTAAGCTACGCACGCTCTTAGCGCATACGCCGCAAGGAAGAAACATGCGATCCGCGAAAAGCCCGGTCGGAGAGGTCGCCGCTGGCGCTGCCAGCCTTGCATAATCCGCATGCGCGACCTAGAACAAAACAGAAACAAACGAAAGAGGGTGAATCATGCTGGAGCGACTTGGCAGCCAATTTGAAACCGCCTCCGCCGGCTATGCCGGCGCGCACGGAATCGAGCGCGACCCCGACTGGTTCATCCTGAAGATGCAGGAGGAATTGGGGGAGCTGACGCAGGTCTGGAACAAGCTCAGCGGCCGCGGCCGACGCAACGGGAAATCAACGGACGAACTCAGGTCCCTGATGGCCGACGAGACCGCCGACCTGCTCGGGCATGTGCTGCTTTTCGCCCACCACCACAAGCTCGACCTGCAGGCGGCAATCGAGCGCAAGTGGCGCTTCCAGGCGGCGCTATAGCGCCGCTTTCAAATCGTCGAGCAGCGACAGGATGGTCTGCTTGCGGTCGAGATTGTAGGCGTCGCTGACGGTCAGCCGCTCGGTCACGGAAGCCGAAAGCCGCGCGAAGCGCTCGGCGCGCACGATGTCTCCCGCAATCGCGGCCTCCCGCGCGTCGCGCATGATGCGGTCACTTGCGAGAGCCTGGAAGAATTCGAAGATCGTTTCACTGTCCTTGCCCGAGAGCACGTCGGCCAGCTTGTGCATGTCCTTGCGGACCGCCGGGCCCTGCCCTGCGAGGATTCCTTCGAATGTCGCGGTAATTTCCAGTCCGCCATAATTGATGAGCTTCAGCGCTTCGGCGACGCTGCCATTGGCGGCCGCGACGATGCGCTCGGCGTTCTCGCCTTCGAGATCGAAACCGAGATGCGCCAGAGCCTGACTGAGCGGCGCGACGTCGAGCGGCTTCAGCCGCAGCGGCAGGCAGCGCGAGCGGATCGTCGGCAACAGTTTTCCGGGCGCATGCGTCAGCACCAGGAAGAGCGAGCGGCGCGGCGGCTCCTCGAGGATCTTCAGGATGGCATTGGCCGCATTCCGGTTGAGGTCGTCCGCCGGGTCGATGATGACGATGCGCCAGTTGCCCGTACCTGACGTCTGGCTGAAGAACTTGCCGGCGCGTCGGACCTCGTCAACGGTGATCGCGCCCTTCGCCCTGCCCGTCTTCTCATCGATCGGGCGGCTCAGGTGCAAGAGATTGTGCGAGGCGCCCGAGGCGAGCTGCCGCCCGATGGCGGAAGCCGGATCGGGATCGGAAATCGCTTCAGGCGCTTCCGCGGGTTCCGGATGTTTCAGGATGTGATGCGCAAAGCGAAAGGCAAGCGTCGCCTTACCAATCCCCTCCGGCCCTTCGATCAGGATCGCGTGGTGTCCCTTGCCGGAGCGATAGCTCTGCGCCAGGAAGCTTTCCGCCTGTTCGTGGCCGAACAGTCGATTGTTCTCGGCGGGCGCGATGGCGCCATCCAGGACGCCGCCTCTTTCCGCGCTCATGACACGACTTCCTCGGTCGACGTGTCGGTGCCGTCGCCATGCGGCAGGAGGGCCTCGACGAGGGAAAGCACCTCGGTGGCGATGGCCTCGACAGGCTGCGTCGCATCGACGACCCGGCATCGCTCGGAATCGCGCCTGGCGATATCGAGAAAGGCGTCCCGCCGTTTCTCATGCGTCTCCAGCTGCTCCTTCTCGAAACGATCAGGATTGTCGTCCCCGGCGCGGCGTTGCGCCCGCTCGAGGCCGATGCTCGCCGGCAGATCGAAAATCACGGTCCGATCCGGCACGACACCGTTGATCGCCACACGCTCCAGACTTTCGACGAAGCTTTGCTCCAGGTTGCCGGTGATGCCCTGATAGACGCGCGAAGAATCCATGAAACGGTCGCACAGCACGATCGTACCCTTGTCGAGCGCCGGCCGGATGACCTCTTCGACATGATCGCTCCGGGCCGCTGCAAAGAGGATCGCCTCCATCCTGACCCCGAAGGCCTCCGCGGCTCCCGAAAGAAGCACGTGGCGCACCGCTTCGGCGCCGGCTGAACCGCCAGGCTCGCGTGTCGTCAGCACCTCGTAGCCGCGCCCGCGCAGGGATTCGGCAAGAAGACGAAGCTGCGTCGACTTGCCGGCACCTTCCCCACCTTCGAATGTTACGAACAGACCTTTTTTCAGCGACACCATGCGTTCCCATATCGGCATGCGACCCAGGTCACGATGATTTCAGGTCGAATCGACCTGAAATCATCGTGACCTGTTCTAATAAGCTAGAGCGGAACGCGGGCGGAAAACCGCGCACACTTTCCTCATTCCGCTCTGGCCCTGTTTAACCGATTGGTCCGCCGTGTGAAACCGTCAGGTGGCGATGAATTGGCAGGAACCGCCCTCGCCGCAACCAGGTGCGGCTAAATCCAGAAAAACAGCAGTTCCTGCAGCGCATCGAGAGCACGGCTGGTCAGCGTGCCCTGCCCGACGGCGTTGGCGGTCTTGACCGGCACTTCGCGCAGCAGCTTCTCGCCGTTCCACAATTTGACGACGCCGACTTCCGTCCCCGCAGTCACCGGCGCCCGCAAGGGCCACTTATAGACGATCCGCGCCGTCAGCCGTTCCGGATTGTCGACCGGCAAAAGCACGTCGACCGGACCGCCGGCAACCAAGGCGACGTGGGCGGCATCGCCGCCATAGACGGCCGCTTCGCCAATCGCCTCCCCGTCGGCAAAAATCCGCTTCTTCTCGAAGGCGGTCATTGCCCAATCGAGCACCTTGCGGCTCTCCTCGATGCGCTCCTTGTCGGTTTCGAGACCGCCCATGGCGAGATAGACCCGGCGGTCGCCGCGCTGCAGCGAAGCGGCCAGGGAGAAACCGAAGCCTTCGGCAAAGCCGGTCGCCAGGCCGTCCACACCGATATTGGCCGCGATCAGCGGGTTCTTATTGCGTTGCAGGATCTTGTTCCATTCGAACTCCGGCTGCGAATAGAGCCTGTAGAGATCGGGATGTGCCTCGTGGAGGTGCCGAATGAGCGTTACCAGTTCGCTCATCGTGATCTGGTTGCCGGGATCCGGGAGCCCAGTGGCATTGCGGAACGTCGCAACCGGCATGCCAAGCTCGCGCGCGCGCGCCGTCATCCGCTCGGCAAAAGCGCCCTCATTCCCGGTCATGCCTTCAGCAAGGATAATGCAGGCATCGTTGGCAAGCTGGACCGCCACACCCTGCAGGAGGTCGGCGACGCGGATGCGGGATTTCAATGCGGCAAACATCGTCGAGGTGCCGGCGGGCGCACCGCCGGTGCGCCAGGCGTGCTCGGACACCTCGAAGGTGGTTTCGGCGGAAAGCTCGCCCTTGCCGAGAGCCTCGGCCACGACCTCCATCGTCATCAATTTGGCGAGCGATGCAGGCGGTATCGGTTGATTTTCGGCGCGTGAGAAAAGCACGGTGCCGGTTTCGGCATCGACAAGCAGGATCTGCTTTGCCTTGGTATCGAAAGCGGGCGCCGGTGTCTGCGCGAATACGGCGCCTGTAAACAGCGCAACGCCGAAAAACACCGCCGAAAACATCTTCATGCGCATGGGAAACTCCGGTTTCCCCTTGGGCATAGCAGCGTGGTCATTTTGGCACAACGCCGCCTGCGGTTAACGGACAGAACCGCTTGCTTTCTGGCGCTTGGCGTAATCGACAATCACTTGGGGGGTAAGCTGCTTCCGGTCGACCATAATCGCTTCAAACGGCGATTCGGCGTCGCTGACGCGGACTTCGACGTAAGCTGCAGCATAGGCCATGTTGCCATCGGGCATCGGGATGAACTCGGGCCGCTCACGCGGGATCGGGCCGATTTCCGGCAGCATCACGAACTCGTTCAGCGATTGCGGCTGGGCGAACTGCGGCACGGGAGCTGCGAGCGCCGTCATCGGTTCGCCAACATCGAGCGAGGCCTGTGCGGGGACGGTGATCGTGCCAAGGCTCTGTTTGCGGAACGGCTCGTTGGAGGCGACCATTACGCCGGTCGCGATCTGGCCTTCCGGCATCACGCTCGGGCCACGTTCGCCCTTCTGAACGTAGGACGCCATCAGATAGGGCATGTCGTTGCCTTCAAGCGGCGCGCGGCCGACATATTGCACGCGCACCTGCGCGCTGCCCTTGCGCTTGATATCGAGCATGTCGGCCGTCTTCGAGGAAACGTCGATGATCCGGCCGAATTCATAGGGGCCGCGATCGTTGACGCGCACAATGACGGACGTACCGTTTTCCATGTTGGTGACGCGCGCGTAGCTCGGCAGCGGGAACGTCGGATGGGCGGCCGACAGATGGGCCTTGTCATAGACCTCGCCGTTGGCGGTCAGGCGACCATGAAAGGCCGAGCCGTACCAGGAAGCCGTACCGGTCTTGTTGTAGCCGAAGTCTTCCCTCGGCTGATACCACTTGCCCTTGACCTGATAGGCCTTGCCGACCTGATAGCGTCCGCCGCCCTTGGGGATGTTGTTACCGGTGGCAACGCGCGGGCTCGCCTTCACGCCGTAAACGGATTCGGCGAAGTATTCCTTGCTCCGCGGCTTCTTTTTGATGCTCGACGTGGATCCGCAGGCCGCGAGCGTTACGCACAGCGCAGGAATTGCCGCAAGGCGCAGTCCCTTGACCAGATATGCCGCATTTTTACTGGATGTCATCTGTCCCACAACATCGATCGAATAAGCCGTACTCGAAACCTTCCGCTCGTGCCCCCAGCGGAAATCTCGGCGTCCCGAAACGGAACAGTCGATTAAACATGACAGCAACAAGGCGAAAATGCGAACTCATCCACAGATCAGCGCCGGATTTCATGCGTTATGGTTTACAGATGGTTACCGGCGGAGCGTGCCCGCGCACTCCAGTCCGGCCATCGAGAAAATCTTTCAGCGACGCATGTTAAATCTTGCAAAGCGACAGGGCTTCGCGCAATAACGCCGTGCCCGGTAAGCAGTTGACTGCGACTTCAGGCAAGGACAGGTGGCCGAGTGGTTTAAGGCTCTGGTCTTGAAAACCAGCGTACGGGAAACCGTACCGTGGGTTCGAATCCCACCCTGTCCGCCATTTTCCCAAGGAATATAGTCCGACGATGGACCGCCATCCCTGGCGGTGCTTCACTTTAATGAGCGTACGTCGGCAGGCGTCAGCGCCGTCTGGTTCGCCTCGGGCAGACGACGACTGGGCCCTCCGCCCTTCACGCAAGCCGCGGGTTAGAGGCTGAACGGATCACGCGCTGAGCGTTTCTCGCTCGGCGCGTTGAACGGATCGGACTTCTTCTCCTTGGATTTGCGGCCCTCGTCGGCGATGATCTCATCCACGGCCCGCTGGCATTTCAGGAGTTCTTCCGCCGCCGGGCCGGTGCCGCGCAAACTGAGGTTTGCGACAACGCGATCGTCAAAGGCGATCGCCAACGTCCTTTTGCGCACGAACCCCGTCAGGAATTCCGCATCGGTGACGTTCACGAAGAGGAACTTGCCGCTCTCGTCGCCGGCGGCGGTCGCCGCCGCACTCCAGGGATCGCTCTTGTCGAAGCGGAACGTCAGGTCATAGTCCTTGCCGACCTCGAGCGACTTCCAGTCGTCGCTGGCGAAACTCATGTAGAGCGGCGATTCGGAGCCCTTGGGATAGAACCCCAGGCGCAGCCTGATTCCGCCTTCGAACATCGACGTGATGAAACACGAGCCTTCCATCGACGTGTCGGAAGCAACGGTCCAGCGCCGACTTCCTTCCATTTGATGATCTCGGAGTCCTCAGCCACGGCCGGTCCCGTGGCCATCAGACAGCTCACCAATCCGAACAGCAATCTACGCATGCAAATCCCCCGTTTGCCCGCATTTTGATAGGTCGCCGCGTGACTGTCGAGGGTGGGTAACCCGCACCCATGCAAAATCTTAGGAATATTCACCTCCCAGCGGAACGACGCTCACGCCAAGATCACATGGCAAAGGGATCTTTCGACGACTTGGTCTGGCCGCCGCCAGCAAAGGGGTCATTGTTTGGCGCATTCCCGCCAGCGCCCGCAAACGGATCGGCGGCCGCCCCCTGCCCGCCGTTTGGCATCAACGCAATCACCGCCTCCTGGCATTTGAACATCTCGCTGACGGCCTTCATCGAATCGCGCAGGCTGAGGCTCGCCACCACGCGCCCTTCGAACGCCAGCGCCAGCGTGTTCTTGCGCACGAATTCGGTGAAGAAGTCGGTGTTGGAGAAGTTGACGACCAGAGCCTTCGAGCCTGTGAGGTCCACGCCGAACGCGACAGCCGGCCACTGGCGGCCACGGTCGAGCTGCAAGGCGACGTCATACTCCCTCTGCGGCTCGATCGATTTCCAGTTGGCATTGCCGATCGAAAGAAACGCCAGGTTCGCCGATCCTCTCGGATAAAAGCCGATTCGAAGGATCATTCCGCCGTCGTAGCTCGTCGCCGCATAGCACGAGCCGCCCAAGGACGGATCGGAGCCCACCGTCCAGGCATTGATCTCCTTCCAGATATTCGAACGCCCTTCTTCAGCAGCGGCCGCTCCCGCCGCCACCAACAGACAGAGAACCGCCAACGACAATCTACGCATGCAACCACCCCATTTTTCCCGCAACCTGTCGAGACGTGCGGCATCTTCACAACACGGATTTGTGCACGCCGGCAGCGAGGCCGCGACTTGGCGCAACCCAAGCGATTGCAGCGCGGACGGCGCGCCAGGCTGAGGCGGCTTCGCCGCTGCGTGCCCCTGGCGCAAAACGGCCACAGCCTGCACTCAAAGAGCTGTTGAACACATGACAGTGATCGCCAAGCTTGCTGGACTTCGGAACGAAAGCGCGGTTCACATCGTTAACCGCCCCGTAGTCCCACCCTTGCATCAAAGTGGACGATCACCGTGCTTGCCGCCCTGCTTCTCGCTTCGATAGTCGCGTCGCCTAATATGCCTGACGTCAAGCTCAGCGCCGCCACGGTGGACGAACTTCAGACCGATTTCGAGAGCGCCGTGCCGTGCCATCAGATCGATGGACGCAAGGTGTGGAAGGGTGCGATCGCGTTCTACATCCAGTCGTTCGTCTATGATGGCGACAGGCCGGTCGCGACCGATGCGGCGGATGCCGTACTTCCAGAAGACAACAGCGCCGAGACGGTGAAGGAATTCGAAGACGCCTGCGCCGCCACGCAGCCGGCCTAGCCTCTTTGCACAAAAACGCTCGCGATTCGTTCGAATCGCCGTGCCGTCGCGCAACGCGCTGCCCCACGGCCCTCCGTTTGGGCACGATCATCGCCCAAACCCGCTCTGCTCCCGTAAAAGTGACCAATCGACACGCACAGACGCGCCAATTGTCTGAATTCACGGAATTTTAGGCACTTGCGGAACACATATGGAACAGATAGTGTCTGTTCTTGATTTGTTTCACGCCTCTGGGAGCGACGTGCCATGCTGACCCGCAAGCAACAGGAATTGCTTCTCTTCATTCACGAACGCATGAAGGAGTCAGGCGTCCCACCATCATTCGATGAAATGAAGGATGCGCTCGACCTGGCGTCGAAGTCCGGCATTCACCGTCTGATCACGGCACTCGAAGAACGCGGGTTCATTCGCCGTCTGCCGAACCGAGCCCGCGCGCTCGAGGTCATCAAGCTTCCGGAAGCCTACGCGTCAAGCCAGCAGCAGCCCCGCCGCGGCTTCTCGCCCAGCGTGATCGAGGGCAGCCTCGGCAAGGCGCCAGCGGCCGCTCCTGCCGCACCGCCAAAGCCCACGCCCGTGGCCGACAACACATCGGTTTCCGTCCCGGTCATGGGCCGCATCGCTGCCGGTGTGCCGATCTCGGCGATCCAGAACAACACGCACGACATTACCATACCGCTCGACATGATCGGCAACGGCGAACACTACGCTCTCGAAGTCAAGGGCGACTCGATGATCGAAGCCGGCATCTTTGACGGCGACACGGTGATCATCCGCAATGGCAATACGGCCAATCCCGGCGATATCATCGTGGCGCTCGTGGATGATGAGGAAGCGACGCTGAAGCGCTTCCGGCGCAAGGGCGCATCGATCGCGCTCGAAGCCGCGAACCCTGCCTACGAAACAAGGATTTTTGGGCCCGATCGGGTGAAGATCCAGGGCAAGCTCGTCGGGCTGATCCGCCGCTACCACTGATTCCGAGGGAAACCTGGCATCCGACCGAGCCTCGCCACCGCTTGCGGCTGCGAGGCTCTGTTTATTGAAGGCGACCTGAAGGCACGCCTCTTACTCGTGGATGGTGTACTCGCCGAGCTCGCAGAGGTCCTGCATGTCTTCGGTCGTATCGAGGCCGGAGCCTTCTTCGAACTCGAAGCGCATGTCGTACTTGCAGACCTCCCGGCCGTCGGCGATGGTGATCTCCATGTCTTCCCCTGGGTTCAGCACCTGCCGGCCGAAAACATCGTCTTCCCACTCATTGACGCCCACAGGCGACGTATAGAAGTTCGTCAGCACTGCGTTGGTGTTGTTCTTCAGCTTGAAAACCAGATCCTCTGCCTGCGCCTCAAATGTGGTCGCAGCGAAGAGGGCCAAGGCCGTCAGGACAAGTTTCGTCTTCATATATGCGATTGCCTCCGTTTTGATGATGACGGACGCTACCGATGCGGCTGATGTCAGCGGAGTCATCGTTCCCCCTCTACCGATTTCACCGAAGCGATAAGATCCGATAGTGGCTTAGAAGACGTGGCTTGTGCGGGCGTGTGGAGGCAAACACACACAATCGCTCTGCCCTGAGGCAGAACGTCTATCCGCACTAAAATGAGGTGAGAGTTATTGGAGGCCTCGCCCGGAATTGAACCGGGGTACAAGGATTTGCAGTCCTCTGCGTCACCACTCCGCCACGAGGCCTCACAGCTCGGATAACCGAGCGTTGGCGCGGATTTAGAATGATTGCAGAAAAACCGCAAGAGGCATTTTCCGAAAAACGCGCCGTCGATTTGTAAGACGGATACTTTCCACAGAGCGATCGCGAACCTCCGCCGATCGCATCTGGGGTGGCCTCAACACCAGGGCGTCGCGTGTCCTGTCCACGGCCGCACCAGCCCCTCGGATACGAGCACACGCCCGATAGACTGGTCGCCGCGGGTGACCAGCCGCAGCTTTTCACCGGCCTTGGCATCCTGACGGCCGCTCGCCGTTTCCAGCCTGAAGTCACCCGCATTCAACAATTCGCGCAGGCGCTGCTTGGCATAGAAGCCGCGCGAACGTTCCTTGTCGCAGCTTGCCTGGCGAATACGCGGCGCATCGACGTCTGCGACGCGGATCGTTTCGCCGTGGTACAGGAAGGTGGCGCCGTCGATCACGCAGTTGTCGTTGCGAATCCCGCAGAAATAAAACTGATCCGTGCGAACGGATGCCGTCTTCACTTCCTCACTGGGCCGCACCACGGGTGTCGGCGCCTTGGCGCCGACGTCAACGGACGGCACCGGAGCGGCAAGGGCAACTCTTGTCACCGGATTCGGCTTCCGCTTCTCCGCCTGTTGCGCGGGACGCTCGTCCGCTTTCTGCGCGACACGAACGGGCTTCGGCCTCGACTCGTGTCGGGACGTGGACGCGACCACGTCCGATACCACCGGCCAATGTTTCAGTTCGGCGCGATGATCGTAAGCGACCACGCCGCCGACAGTGAGTGCGGCGGCCAGATACCACGGCGCCATACCGCCTTGTTTGCCCCTGCTCCGACCGGAATTCCGGCTTCGACGTTTCGTAGTGGCTTTGGCCATGCGTTCCCATCCTGATTCGCGACCGCATTATGCGTTTGATGGGTTGCCGAAAAGTTTTCGGCGGCCTCCCTCAACAAAGGGTTCAGCCGCTTCGCTGGGAATCAATTGGCAGAGAATCGAAGCCGAGGCATCCGGGACGGTTGACCGCAATAGCTCCGGTTCACGAGCCGTTCGAAGAATTGGCTCGTCCGCGCCAGCGCGCCCACCAGACAGCCAGCCGACGCCGGCGACGGCGGACGGATGGGATATCGTGAGAAAGCACGATGAGGCCCAACGGTATCATCCAGAAGCCGAGCACCGGCAGAAAGCCGAGAAAACCAAAGAAGATCAGGAGCGAGCCCAACAGGATACGCAGCAGTGGTGATTCCGGCAGCGTGATGCGCCACTTCCCGAGCACGATCTGACGCGTCTGCGGATCAATCCCGAAATGCGTCTGCTTCCTGTTTTTATTCATCATTCCCTATCCGGCATCTTTTCCCACAATTGGGGACTTCTCCACAGCCTGGCAACCGAACTTGTCATTTTTTTTGAAAAAACCGCTTGGCAAATCGGAAAAGCATGCGTATTAGCAGCCTCACTTCTGAAGCGCACAGCGAAACAGCGGCGCGGATGATCCCTGGTAGCTCAGCGGTAGAGCATTCGACTGTTAATCGACAGGTCGCCGGTTCGAATCCGGCCCGGGGAGCCAGTTTCAAAAAGAGCCATTTGCAGAAAATGCGAATGGCTCTTTTTCATTTTGCACCTAAGTTCCCCCGGTGATCAATCCCAGTCCTAGACGGCACCTATGACAAAGGCGGCGCCCATCATCGTCTGGTTCCGCAAGGACCTGCGCCTTGGCGACAACAGGGCCCTTGCGGCTGCGGCCAATGAGGCCGCCGTCATTCCGCTCTATATCCGGGAGCCGCACGGAAGCGGCAACGGTCCGCTGGGCACGGCGCAGCAATGGTGGTTGCACCATTCGCTGGAAGTGTTGGAGGCTCGACTGGGCCGGCTCGGCTCGCGACTCATTCTCCGCTCCGGCGACCCGCTGGACGTCCTCAGTGAGGTGTCGCGCCTATCGGGATCGAAGCGTGTCCATTGGAATCGCCGCTACGACCCGTGCGGCATCGCCACCGATATAGCCCTGAAGAAAGCACTCGCGGCTCAGGGCATCGCGGCCGAGAGCTTTGCCGGGCAATTGCTGCACGAGCCCATGCGCTTGCTGACGACGACCGGCGGGCCCTATCGCGTGTTCACGCCTTTCTGGCGCGCGCTCGAAGCGAAGGTTGAGCCGGCTCCGCCGATCGACGAGCCGCAAAAGATCGCGACGCCGGAAAGCTGGCCCCCTTCAGAACAGCTTGACGCGTGGTCGCTTCTGCCAACGAAACCGAACTGGGCAGCGACGTTCAGTGAAATATGGATGCCGGGGGAAAAAGGCGCGACCACCCGCCTCGACGAATTTATCGACGAAAAGCTTGCAGACTACAAAGTGCGCCGGGACCGTCCAGAGGCTGACGGCACATCCCTGCTCTCTCCTCACCTCGCCTTCGGAGAAATCTCGCCGGCGCAGATCTGGCACGCGACGCAGGGAATCGAGACCGATGGCGGTGAAGGCATTGCCACCTTTCGCAAGGAAATCACCTGGCGCGAATTCTCCTACCACCTGTTGTTTCACTATCCCGAACTCCCGCGTCGCAATCTCGATCGCCGGTTCGATCGTTTCCGCTGGCTGGACCACGAAGGAGATTTTTCCCGCTGGACCAAGGGTTTGACCGGTTTCCCGATCGTCGACGCCGGCATGCGCCAGCTCTGGCGGCATGGCTACATGCACAATCGCGTGCGGATGATCGCCGCCTCGTTCCTCATCAAGGACCTGCTGATCGACTGGCGGAAAGGCGAACAATGGTTTCGCGACACCCTCGTGGATGCGGATCCGGCCAACAACGCCGCAAGCTGGCAATGGGTCGCGGGATCGGGCGCGGATGCGGCGCCGTTCTTCCGGATCTTCAATCCTGTTCTCCAGGGCGAAAAGTTCGACCCGGATGGAGCCTATGTGAAGCGATTCATACCGGAACTCGATCGGCTTGAGCCACGCTACATCCATCGCCCCTTTGCGGCTCCGGCTGCCGTGCTTTCGGGCGCCGGCATCGAACTCGGCACAACCTATCCAAAACCGATCGTCGACCACGCCCTTGCGCGGGATCGGGCGCTTTCAGCGTTCCGCGAGATCACAAGCCCGCCAAGAGAACCGTAACGGATACGCGCACCCGGTAGAAATCCATGGTTGGCGTCTCGGGCGATTGCCGCTAGGCTCACCTTACGGATGCAACAGCTGAGGGGGTGGTGTATGCGTGAGCTGGAAGCAAGTCTCGCCGCGTTCAACGGCGCACAGGAGCTTTCCGCCGAGAATCTCTCGATGGTCCTGCGGGATTTCCCATTGAAGGCACGCATGGTGCTCAGCGCGCTCGTGCATCTTCAGGCCGGGACATTGATGCTCACGGTGCCGGATGGCCGCAAACTGGTGATGA
This sequence comes from Ensifer sp. 22521, assembly GCF_052044795.1. Classification (NCBI taxonomy): domain Bacteria; kingdom Pseudomonadati; phylum Pseudomonadota; class Alphaproteobacteria; order Hyphomicrobiales; family Rhizobiaceae; genus Ensifer; species Ensifer sp. 22521. The sequence continues at coordinate 37,935 of NZ_JBQENM010000009.1, read as the reverse complement.
GGGGCAAGAGAGCGGGCCCAAGCGCGATTCTCACCTTGAACAACTGGAACCTGCCGCAACGCGCCGTGACAGGCGGCACGATCGGGGCTGCCGAAAGCTATATCGACGGCGACTGGGACAGTCCCGATGTCGGCGCTTTTCTCGAGCTCTTCCTCGTCAATGCCGAGATCGGCAAGCACTTCCCGAACCGGGCGCGCGGCCTGCTTCATCTTGTCGAAAAGTTCCTGCACTGGCGCAACGCGAATACGAAAACCGGCGCACGCCGCAACATCTCCGCTCACTATGACCTCGGCAACGCCTTCTACAGCGAATGGCTGGATCCGAGCATGACCTATTCGTCCGCACTCTACGCCACCGGCGCCAACGACCTTCGCTCCGCGCAGGCGGCCAAATATCGCGCTCTGGCGGAAGCCACCAACCTGCGCGCTGGCGACCACGTGCTGGAGATCGGCTGCGGCTGGGGCGGCTTTGCGGAATTTGCAGCGAGCGAGATCGGCTGCAAGGTGACCGGGTTGACGATCAGCCGCGAGCAACTGGCCTTCGCCCGCGAACGCATCCACCGGGCCGGCCTTGCCGACCGCGTCGAACTGAAATTCCAGGACTACCGCGAGGAAAAAGGCACCTATGACCGCATCGTCTCGATCGAAATGTTCGAAGCGGTCGGCGAAAAGTTCTGGGCGACTTATTTCTCGCAGCTCAAGCGGTGCCTGAAGCCCGGCGGCAAGGCCGGCCTGCAGATCATCACCATCAAGCCCGAAGCCTATGAGGAGTACCGCTCCAATCCGGACTTCATCCAGAAATACGTTTTCCCGGGTGGAATGCTGCCGACGCGCGAACATCTCATCGACCTTGGCCGCCATGTCGGCCTGCGCATGATCAACGATTTCGGCTTCGGCATCGATTACGCCCGGACACTCGGCGAATGGCGCGAGCGCTTCTGGTCGGTCTGGAACAGGATCGAGCCGTTGGGCTTCGACCTGCGCTTCAAGCGGCTGTGGGAGTTCTATTTCTACTACTGCGAAGCCGGCTTTCGCGCCCGCAACATCGACGTCCGGCAGATCGTCTTCGAATAGGAACGCGCATGGCGCGTCTTTACCGCGTCACGGGTTGCGCTTAAGAGGCGGTCGTTCCAATTCTCTTTTGAAGGTTCCGCATGCGCCTTGCATGGTTTTTCCTCGCGCTCGCCATCGCGACCGAAGTGGTGGGCCTGACGGTGATGAAAGCCGCCTCTTCGAGCGGCTCTTATCTCGGCCATATCGTCATGTATGTCTCGATCGCGCTTTCCTACGTCTTCCTGGCCAAGGCCGTGAAGACGATCTCCGTCGGTGTCGCCTATGCGATATGGGAAGGTTCTGGCGTCGCAATCATCACGCTGGTTTCCGTCTTCGTCTTCGGCCATGTGTTGACCGGACGCGAAATGCTGGGGCTTTCGATGGCGATCGTCGGCATATTGCTCGTCAATGCCGGCGAGCGCCACGACGAGGACGAAGCCGCGGTGGAAGGTGCAGCCAATGAGCGCGCCTAGCATCTACTTCGCCTTGGCCGTGATGGCAGGCATCCTCGATGTCGCCGCCAACCTCGCCTCGACGAAATCGGAAGGGTTTGCCCGCCGCGGCTGGGGCGCCCTCTCCATCCTGCTGGTGCTTGCCGCCTTCGCGCTGCTTGCCGAGGCGATCAAGGGCATGGAACTCGCTATCGCCTATGCCGTGCTTGGCGCGACCGGGATCTTCGGAACGGCCATCTGCGGACGGCTGCTCTTCGGACAGAAACTGAAGCCGATCGGCTGGGTCGGGCTTGGCCTCATCTTCGGCGCCGTGCTGGTGCTTCACACGGCCTGACGCCGACGCTCGCCGGAGCCGGCGTGTTTCTTCGCTTCTCTTGCCTCGGTCACGACACCCGTCAGCCGCCTGATAAGAGCGAAATAGAGGCTATAGGGCAGCAGACGCATGAGCTTCACCGCATAGGTGAAATGCCGCGGAAAGGTGATTTCGAAGCGCCTGGACTTCAAACCCGCGATGATGCGATCCGCCGCCTGTTCGGAGGTGACGAGAGCCGGGCGCGGAAAGCGGATTCGTGCGGTGCCGGGCGTATCGACAAAACCGGGGCAGATGATCTGCAGGCGGATGCCGATCCGATCGAGATCAAACTTGAGGCTTTCGGCCATATTGATCAACGCAGCCTTGGAGGCGCCGTAGGCGGCGCTGGTAGGCAACCCGCCATAGCCGGCAACGGAAGACACGATGGCGATGTGGCCAAAGCCCTGCGCCTTCATATGCGCAACGGCCGGCAGCAGGCAGTTGACCACCCCATTGAGATTGACTGCGAAACTCTTCTCGAAGGCTTCGCGATGGAGATCATCGCCTCGCACCGGGACGGCCACTCCGGCATTGAGGATCACCAATGACAGGTGGCCATGATCGTACTCGATCGCAGCCAACACGCGCTCCATGTCCTTTGGGTCGGTGACGTCGCCGTCGAGAACCGTGATCCTTCCGTCACCCGCCGCCTCATGCTGCAGGTCCACCAGCTTCTCGTGACTTCTGGCGGTGACGACCACCGAATAGCCTTCACGCACCAACTTGAGCGCCAGCGCCCGCCCGATACCCGCGCTCGCGCCGGTAACCCAAGCCAGTTTATGTTCGGATTTCGCAGACTGAATACTCATCACTCACTCCTCGGCACGCGCCGGAAACACGCACGCATCTCCTTGTGGGCGAAAAAGTCTTGCCCGGCCCTTCATCGCGGCAACGCTCCTTGCCGCTGAGCCCCACATGCCTTGGAGACGATTTTTGTTCGGGACAGAGCGGCGGCGAAACGCTATTTCTTGCCTGAAGTGCAGGCTGAGCCGAAAACACGCCAACATTTCGGCGGTCCGGGATCGTTGTTGATTTTCGTCAGCCGCCGTTCGTATTTCCCTGGTACGTGTCGCCCTGCCCCGGCGCCTGTCCTCAAACACGAGGTTCTGAAAATGGCCATCCTACCGTCCGTCCTCGAAGCGATCGGCAACACACCCTTGATTCGGCTGAAGGCCGTGTCGGAGGCCACGGGCTGCGACATCCTCGGCAAGGCCGAGTTCCTCAATCCGGGGCAATCGGTGAAAGACCGCGCCGCACTCTGGATCATCCGGCAAGCGGAACGGAGCGGACAGTTGCGCCCGGGCGGGGTCATCGTCGAAGGCACGGCCGGCAACACCGGCATCGGGCTGGCGCTGGTCGGCCAGGCACTTGGCTATCGCACCGTCATCGTCATTCCGGAAACCCAGAGCCAGGAAAAGAAGGACGCCTTGCGGCTGCTTGGCGCCGAGCTCGTCGAAGTGCCGGCCGTTCCCTACAAGAACCCCAACAACTACGTGAAGATCTCCGGCCGGCTCGCCGAGCAACTGGCGAAGACCGAGCCGAACGGCGCCATCTGGGCCAACCAGTTCGACAACGTCGCCAACCGTGACGCGCATGTGGAAACCACGGCGCCGGAGATCTGGCGCGACACGGACGGCAAGGTCGATGGCTTCATCTGCGCCGTCGGCTCCGGCGGCACGCTCGCCGGCGTTGCACAGGGGCTGAAGGCGAAGAACCCGGCGATCAAGATCGGCCTTGCGGATCCGCAAGGGGCGGCACTCTACAACTTCTATACCAACGGCGAACTGAAGTCCGAGGGCAGCTCGATCACCGAGGGCATCGGCCAGGGCCGCATCACCGCCAATCTCGAGGGCTTCACGCCGGATTTCTCCTACCAGATCCCCGATTCGGAAGCCGTCCCTTACGTCTTCGACCTGATCGAGCGCGAAGGCATCTGCGTCGGCGGCTCGACCGGCATCAACATCGCCGGTGCCGTTCGTCTCGCCAGGGAGCTCGGTCCGGGACATACGATCGTGACGATCCTCTGCGACTATGGTAACCGCTATCAGTCGAAGCTCTTCAATCCGGATTTCCTCACCTCCAAGGGGCTGCCGGTGCCGACCTGGTTGAAGACGTCTTCTCACATTGCGGTGCCATACGAATCAGTTGGATAGGAATGCGATGACCAGGACCGTGACCGCCCTTTTCCGAGACGATTTCTACCTCTCGACCTGCGAAGCAAGCGTCACCGGAATTCTGGAAGATGGCGGGATCGAACTGGATCAAACCTGCTTCTACGCAACCTCCGGCGGCCAGCCCGGCGACACCGGCTTTCTGGAGCGGGCCGATGGCAGCCGGATCGACATCGCGGTCGCCCGTCACGGCGAAACCAAGGATATCATCGTCCATGTGCCGGCCGAAGGGCAGTCGGTACCGGCTGTTGGCGAGAGACTCGTTCTGCATATCGACTGGCCCCGCCGCTATCGCCTGATGCGCATGCACACCGCCTGCCATCTGCTCTCGGTCGTCTGCCCCTTCCCGATCACCGGAGCCTCGGTCGGCGAAGACGAGAGCCGTGTCGATTTCGACATGAGCGAGACGATCGACAGGGACGACGTCACCACGGCGCTGATGAAGCTCGTCGAAGAAAACCATCCTGTCTACGTCCAGTGGATCACCGACGAGGAACTCGCCGCCAATCCCGGCATCGTCAAATCGAAGAATGTGCGCCCGCCTGGCGGCCTTGGGCGCGTCAGCCTTGTCTGCATCGGCGAAAATTCGGCAGTGGATAGCCAGCCCTGCGGCGGTACCCATGTGTCGGAAACGCAGGAAGTGGGCGCCATCCACATCGCCAAGATCGAGAAAAAGGGTAAGGAGAACCGTCGGTTCCGTATCCGCTTCGGCATGCCCGAAGATCGCGCATCAGTTTGAGTAGGGAGTTGCGACTGTGACCAACAACAAAAGCGCCTTTGTCGTATCGGCCGATTGGCTGCAGGAGCGCCTCGGCGATCCCGCGATCCGGATCCTCGACGCCGCCTGGTACCTGCCGGCCCAGAACCGCAACCCGAAGGCGGAATACGATGCCGGGCACATTCCCGGCGCCGTCTTCTTCGATCAGGACGTTATTGCCGACCACACGAGCGGCCTGCCCCACACCCTGCCCTCGCCGGAAGCCTTTGCCTCGGCGGTTGGTGCGCTGGGCGTCAGCGAAAAGGACACGATCGTCGTCTATGACGGTCCCGGCATCATGACCGCTCCGCGCGTGTGGTGGATGCTGCGCATCATGGGCGCCAGGAACGTCTACGTGCTCGACGGCGGCATGGACGGCTGGAATACGGAGGGCCGCCCCGTCAGCACCGAGGTACCCTCACCGAAGCCGGTAACGTTCAACGTCAATTTCAATCCGGCGGCCGTGACTTCCTTCGCACGGATGACGGAAATCGTTGCCGATGGCTCGATCCAGATCGCCGATGCCCGCGGTGCCGGACGCTTCTATGGCGAGGAGCCGGAGCCGCGTGCCGGCATGCGCTCGGGCCATATGCCCGGGGCGTACAGCCTTCCCTCCGGCACTTTTTCGGAAAACGGAAAGTTCAAGGATCTCGCGACGCTTCGCCAAACTTTCGCCGACGCCGGCGTCGATCTTTCCAAACCTGTCGTTACGACCTGCGGCTCCGGTGTCACCGCCGCCATCATCACGCTGGCGCTGCAATCGCTCGGCCACACGAACAACACGCTCTATGACGGTTCCTGGTCGGAGTGGGGTGGCCGCGCAGACACGACGATCGTAACCGGTCGAGAGTGAAATCATGCGCTCGCCGAAGCTCGCCCCCCTGACAGCACACGTAACCGAACTCGAGATGACGGCGGCGCCGAAGCAGAGCCTGCCGATGCCCGTCAATATCCAGACCGCCATCCTGCGCGTCTCCGACATTCCGCTCAGCTACTATCGATTCCTGTACCTGCGTGTCGGCCGCCGCTGGCACTGGACCGAGCGGCTGCGGATGAACGACGAGGAACTCGCCGCCGTGCTCGGCGACAAGCGCACGAGTGTCACGGTGCTCTATGTCAACGGCGCGCCGGCCGGCTTCTTCGAGCTGCGCCAGGGCGAGGACGACGTCGTCGAGCTTGTCCATTTCGGGCTGATGGAACATGCGCTCGGGCTTGGCCTCGGCAAGTGGTTCCTGCTCCAGACGCTGTTTGCCGCCTGGGCGCTGAACCCGAGCAAGCTGACGGTAACGACCAACAATCTGGATCACCCCCGCGCACTGCAGCTTTACCAGCAATTCGGCTTCTCGCCGGTCGCCACCCGTGAGACCACGGTCGAACCTTTGACCGACGACGAACTGCTGACCCTGGCGAAAAATCTCTGACGCATCTCGCCCGGCAAGTTCCGGGTGTCGAAACGATCGCGACCGGCGCAATCTCCTGATCGAACAATCAAACCGATCAAGGAGATGCGCCATGACGTTGCGCTACATTCCAATGTCCGACGACGAAGCGCGGCGGATCCGCGAGGGCGGGCCGGATGCCTATGGCAACCGGCCGGAGCGAGAGATATCCGATGGTGACGGCGTGCCCTGCCGGCACTGCCTGCGCAATGTCGGAGCCGGCGAGCCCTATCTGATCTTCGCTCTGCGGCCGTTTTCGACGTTGCAGCCCTATGCGGAGACCGGCCCTGTGTTCATGCATGCCGAGGAATGTCCGGCGCATGACGGCGATACGCTTCCGCCGATCTTGGCTTCGAGTGTCAGCTATCTGCTGCGCGGTTATGGCGAGAGCGAACGGATCGTCTACGGGACCGGCGGTGTCGTTCCGACGGAGCAGTTGCAAGCGCGAGCGGAAGAACTGCTGGCCCGACCGGACGTTGCCTCCGTGCATGTGCGTTCGGCCAAGAACAATTGTTACCAGTGCCGGATCGAGCTGACCTGACCACCAAATTCGGCCCGGCATTGCTGCCGGGCCGAAAGCCTCGTTCCGTCAGGCGACGTTCAGCACAGCCTCGGGCGCAAAGGCATCATAACCGAGCGCTTCGGCCACTGGCGCGTTGGTGACGCGTCCGCGATGAACATTCAGACCGGCACGCAGATGCCGATCCTCGGCAATCGCCTTCAGGCCCTTATCCGCGAGCTGCAGGCCGTAGTGCAGCGTGGCGTTGTTGAGCGCATGCGCAGAGGTCACCGGCACGGCGCCCGGCATGTTCGCCACGCAATAATGCACGATGCCATCGACCTCGTAGGTCGGGTCGGAATGCGTCGTCGCGTGGGATGTCTCGAAGCAGCCGCCCTGGTCGATCGCGACGTCAACGATGACGGCCCCCTTCTTCATGCCGGTCAGCATTTCGCGGGTCACGAGCTTCGGCGCCGCAGCCCCCGGGATGAGCACTGCCCCGACTACCAGATCGGCGGAGAAGACTTCCTCCTCCAGCGCGTCGATGGTCGAGTAGCGTGTGTGCACGCGGCCGGCGAAAAGATCGTCGAGCTGGCGCAGGCGCGGGATCGAGCGATCGATAATGGAGACGTCGGCGCCAAGCCCGGCCGCCATGCGCGCCGCATGCAGGCCGACGACGCCGCCGCCGATGACGGCCACCTTCGCCGGCAGTACGCCCGGCACGCCGCCGAGCAGGATACCGCGGCCGCCATTGGCCTTCTGCAGCGACGTCGCGCCCGCCTGGATGGCCAGGCGTCCGGCAACCTCGGACATCGGCGCAAGCAGCGGCAGACCGCCGCGGTCGTCGGTGACGGTTTCATAGGCGATCGCCGTGACGCCGGAATTGAGCAGACCCTTGGTCTGTTCCGGATCGGGCGCAAGATGCAGATAGGTGTAGAGAATCTGGCCTTCGCGGAGCTGCACCCATTCGGAGGGCTGTGGCTCCTTGACCTTGACGATCATGTCCGATTTTTCGAACACTTCCTTTGCCGTCGCGACAATCTTCGCGCCAGCGGCACGGTAAGCATCGTCATCCGCGCCGATCCCTGCCCCGGCCTTGGTTTCCACGATCACCTCGTGGCCATGGGCAACATATTCACGCACCGAGCCGGGCGTCAGGCCGACTCTATATTCATGGTTTTTGATTTCCTTCGGGCAACCGACACGCATCCTCGCGTTCCTCTCCTGTTATGGGCTTTTCGCCACTTTTGACGAGGTATTCAGCAAAACACGCCGTGAATCGAATGTCCTTGCAAAGACGAAACCCGGGGCGCATTGATTTCGAAGAATATTGCGTGAAGTGACGCATGATTGGGGGGAAACACGAATGAGTGAACTCGATGCCATCGATCATGCGATTCTGCGCATTCTCCAGCAGAATGGCCGCATCTCGAATGCCGACCTCGCGGCGAAGGTCGGGCTCTCTCCGTCAGCCTGTTCGCGACGAGTCGATATCCTGGAGAAATCAGGAACGATTGCCGGCTATCATGCCCGCATCGCCCATAAGGCGCTCGACTACCAGATCATGGTGATCGTCCATATTTCGCTGTCGGGCCAGTTCGCCAAGACGCTCGCCGAGTTCGAAGCGGCGGTGAAGCTCTGTCCGAACGTACTCGTCTGCTACCTGATGTCAGGCGAGTACGACTACATCCTGAGGGTCGCCGCCAAGGACCTTCAGGATTACGAGCGCATCCACCGCGATTGGCTCTCGGCGCTCCCCCATGTGGTCAAGATCAATTCCAGCTTCTCGCTGCGGGAAGTGATCGACCGGCCGAATGTCGGCATTTGAAGGATTGAATGCAGCCTAACGGCCGACGACGCAGTCGCGGCCCCGTCCCTTGGCGGCGTAGAGCCGAAGATCTGCCTCCGACAGCAGGTTCTCGATCGCCGCCCCGTCGTCCGGCGTCGACGACAGACCGATGCTTGCGGTCACCGGCTGTCCGTCCGGGGTCGAGACGCGATCCGACACGGCAACGCGAATCTCGTCCGCGCGCCGCAAAGCATCGCCATGAGCCATTGCCGGGCAAAGGATCACGAACTCCTCGCCACCATATCGAAACAGTCGGTCGACCGGACGCAACTTCGACTTCACCGTCTCGACCAGCCGCTGCAGGACGCGGTCGCCCTCCTGGTGGCCGAAGCGGTCGTTGACGCCCTTGAAATGGTCGACGTCGATGATCATCAAGGTGACGGCCGCATTGTCGGCGCTCGCCGCGCGCAGCATTGCCGGCGCTTCGATCTCGAACCGGCTGCGATCGAGCGAACCCGTCAGCGTATCCTGCCCGGACCGGGACAGCAGGTCCTCGTAGCGTTCGCGGAACGTCAATGCATTGAAGATGTCGCCAAGCGGCCGGTCCGACATCGCCAGGAACGGATGGCGCGAGGCATTGAGATAAAGTCCGATCGCGATCGCATAGAAGGGTGCTGCCAGCATCTTCGCCATCCAACCACCCCAGAAGACCTCGAAGGGTGCACCGTTCCACCAGCGAAGTGCCGCGTAGAAGGCAGCCTGATCGAATGTCAGCACGACGACGCCGCAGATGAGAAATCGGAGCGTCACGAAGCGCCGCAACCACCGGCCCAGTCGCTCGTAAAGCAGAATGATCATCAGCGAATCGAAATAGAGGATTGTCGTGCCCCAGACCATCAGCCACCCCATCTCGTCGATGAAGGCGAGGTCGGCGGACCGCTCCGCCACGATCGCTACGGTGTCGTGCTGGCGCAGCAGAAGGCTGAGCGCGACCGTCAGGAAATTACCGGCGAGCAAGCCGTAGATCGGCTGGCGAACGGTTGCCGCGTCTTCCTTCACATAAAGGAGCAGGATCATCATCAGCTTGCCGGAGAAAAGGACAGCAGAGCCTGGCGAGATCACGCCGAACGGCAGTTGCACATAGAAGACGGCGGCGAGATAGGTCTCGATGAAGTGCATGACGCCGAGTGCGGCGACGAAGACGCCAAGCCCCAAGCGGGCGCGAAGATGCAGCAGCCCGATCATCGCCGTAACGTAGACCAGCGCCTCGCCGACGAAGAGAAGAAGGTTGGCGTTTGGCATGTGCTTGAAAAAGTTCCGTTTCCCGAAGCACGGTTAAACAGGAAGTTTGAAGAAAACTTTAGCGGAACCCGCGGCTGTCAGCCGCCGGAATGCGAAAATCTGCCGCTTTCGGAAATGTCGCCTTTCCGGCATAGTCGCCGCCAACCCACCGTGGTTCGCGTATCTGCGAACAAAACTCCGGATTGCACTCGTCTCGGAAAAACCGGGATCCTTGATAAATGGAGGACCGCATGCCATCGATGACATCCCCGCTCCACCTTACGCGCCGTTCGCTTCTCGCGGGGGCCGCGGCTTCTTCGGCGCTTGTCATGCTGCACCCCTTCTCCGTCCGCGCCGCCGCCAACCAGGCACATCTCAGAATCATGGAAACGACGGACCTGCACGTTCACGTCTTTCCCTACGACTATTACGGCGACAAGCCCAACGATACGGTCGGCCTTGCGCGCACCGCCTCGATCATCGACGCCATCCGCGCCGAAGCGACAAACTCCATCCTGATCGACAATGGCGATTTCCTCCAGGGCAACCCGATGGGCGACTATATTGCCTATCAGCGCGGCATGAAGGACGGCGATATCCACCCTGTCATCGCCGCCATGAACGTGCTTGGCTATGATTGCGGCACGCTTGGCAACCACGAATTCAACTATGGCCTGGACTTCATGTTCAAGGTCCTGAACGGCGCGAACTTCCCGCTCGTCTGCGCCAACCTGACGAAGGGTACGCTTGCCGCCAACGGGCGTCAGGATGAGCTGTTTCTCAAGCCCTACGTCATTCTCGACCGCAAAGTGAAAGACGGCTCCGGCGCGGAACATCAGGTCCGCATCGGGCTCATCGGCTTCGTTCCGCCGCAGATCATGACCTGGGACGCCAAGAACCTCGAAGGCAAGGCCAATGCCCGAGACATCGTCAAGGCCGCCGAAGCCTGGGTGCCGCAGATGCGCGAGGAAGGTGCTGATATCGTCGTCGCTCTCTCGCATTCGGGCATCGGCCAGCAGGGCTATGTCGAGAACCTGGAGAACGCTTCGGTGCCGCTTGCGGCGGTCGCAGGCATCGATGCGATCGTGACCGGCCATAGCCACCTGGATTTCCCCGGGCCGAAGTTCGACGGCATCGCGGGGGTCGATAACACGAAGGGCCTGATCTCCGGCAAGCCCGGCGTCATGGGTGGCTTCTGGGGCTCGCATCTCGGCCTGATCGACCTGCTGATCGAACGGGAGGGTGGCGCCTGGCGTGTCGTCAGTTCAACCAGCGAGGCGCGGCCGATCTACCGTCGCGAAGAGAAGAAGGTGATCGCCGAGGTCGTCGACAAGCCGGAGGTGCTGGCCGCCGCGAAGAAGGACCACGAGGCAACACTCGCCTATGTGCGCACGCCTGTCGGCAAGACCAGTGCGCCGCTCTATTCCTACTTCGCCCTGGTCGCCGACGACCCGTCCGTGCAGATCGTCAGCCAGGCGCAGACCTGGTACATCAAGGACATGTTGAAGGAGACCGAGTACCGCGACCTGCCGGTACTTTCGGCCGCCGCCCCCTTCAAGGCCGGCGGCCGCGGTGGCGCGGACTACTACACCGACGTCCCCGCCGGCGACATCGCGATCAAGAACGTCGCCGACCTCTATCTCTATCCGAATACGGTGCAGGCCGTCGTCATAACCGGCGACCAGGTGCGCAACTGGCTGGAAATGTCAGCCGGCATCTTCAACGAAGTCAAACCAGGCGCCTCGGACGCGCCGCTAATCAGCGGCGGTTTCCCGTCCTACAATTTCGACGTCATCGACGGCGTCACCTATCAGATCGACCTTTCCGTGCCGCCGAAGTTCGACAAGGACGGCAACACGATCAATGCATCGTCGAACCGTATCAAGAACCTGCAGTTCAACGGGCAACCAATTGATGCGGCGCAGAAATTCGTGGTCGCGACCAACAACTACCGGGCCGGCGGCGGCGGCAATTTCCCCGACATCGCCGCCGACAAAGTGGTATTCGTCGCCCCCGACACCAACCGCGACGTCGTGGTGCGCTACATCATCGATCAGGGCACGATCAATCCATCTGCCGACGCCAACTGGACCTTCGTGCCGCTCGCCAATACGACCGTCACCTTCGACAGTGGCCCGAAGGCCCGGCAGTTCCTGGCGCAAGTGAAGGGTGTGACCATCGAGGATGCCGGTGACGCCGCCGAAGGCTTTGCCCGCTTCCGGATCAAGCTCTGAGCTTCAGGCGAACCAGGGTCGGGCCGCCCGTCTCGAGGCGGCCCATCATTTTGAGCGGACGATGAAGATCTAGCTGGTCCGGCGATCCATACACAGGCCGATGAAAATTAGCGCGAGACATTAAGAATGTCCGCTAACCATCTGAGAAAATTTGGTTACGCCGCAGCTGGCGACTGATCAAACCTGACGCGACTGGGCGTCGTCGGAAAACAGCGACGGGCCGGTCTGATCGATGATCTGGCGTCCCTTGCGCAGAGCGGCATCGATCGCGTCCTGCTCCGAGGTGAAGAGATCGGCGCGGATGAAGCTGCGGGTCTTGGTGCCGCCATCCGCTGAGGCCTTCTCGATGCTCCCAGCCAGACGAAACTGCGAGCCTTCGCGCATGGGCGTCGCGCGGATGGTGCATTCGGCATAGGCCACGGTCTTTCCAGGCGCAGCCTGCGTCTGGTTTTCAGAGGAGCCCGAACGGCCGAACAGTTTCGAGAAAAACGATGCCATGCCCAAGACTTAGACGCCGCGGCCAACCCTGTCAAAGCCTAAGTGCCGATAATCAACCGCAGCGCCCTGGTCCCGATTAAATGATGAGATTGGAGAGGATTTCGTTCTCGGTGATGTCCTGGTAGCGAAGCCCCGCGGCGTCGAAGCGAGCCTTCAACACCGGGAAGTTCTCGGCGTGTTTGGTCTCGATGCCGATCAGAATCGAGCCGAAGTTGCGCGCCGATTTCTTCAGATACTCGAAGCGTGAGATGTCGTCCTCGTCGCCGAGCAGATTGAGGAAGTCGCGAAGCGCGCCGGGCCGTTGCGCCATGCGCAGAATGAAGTACTTCTTGAGCCCGGCATGGCGCATCGCGCGCTCCTTGACATCGGGCAGGCGATCGAAATCGAAATTACCCCCGGAAACGACGGCAACCACCGTCTTGCCCGCGAGTTTCTCGGGGCCGAGTACTTCCAGGGCCGCAACCGAAAGGGCGCCTGCCGGTTCCAGCACCACACCTTCGACATTCAGCATCTCGACGATCGTCAGGCAGATCGCATTCTCGGCCAAAAGCATCACCTGATCGGCGGAAAAGCGACGGAGCGCTGCAAAATTGAGATCGCCGATCCGACCGACTGCGGCACCGTCGACGAAGTTGTCGACCTGGTCGAGGGTCACGACGCTGCCGGTTTCGAGGCTCTCGCGCAGGCTCGGTGCACCGGCGGGTTCGCAAAAGATGAAATGATCCGCTGCAACCACGTCCTTGAGATAACCCGTCACACCGGCAGCAAGGCCGCCGCCGCCAACGGGTAGAACAACGAGATCGGGCGTGACGCCATCTGGCAGTTGCCAAGCGATTTCCGCCGCGACGCTTGCCTGCCCCTCGATGATGTCGGCGTGATCGAAAGGCGGCACCATGACGCCGCCGATCGCTTGGACGTGATCGCGCGCCGCCTTGTAGCACTGGTCGAAGATATCGCCGACGAGGCGGATGGTGATGAACTCACCGCCAAACATGCGGGTCTTGTCGATCTTCTGCTGCGGCGTCGTCACCGGCATGAAAACGACGCCCGGCACGCCGAAGTGACGGCAGACAAAGGCAAAGCCCTGGGCGTGGTTACCGGCCGAGGCGCAGACGAAGGTCTTGCCGGATGCGTCGGCGCCCAGCGCCTTGCGGAAGAAGTTGAAGGCGCCGCGGATCTTGTAGGAACGGACGGGCGACAGGTCTTCGCGCTTGAGGTAGATGTTGGCGCCGTAGCGCGCGCTCAAGTGCTCGTTGAGCTGCAGCGGCGTCGGCGGGAAGATCTCCCGCAAGGCTTCGGTTGCGGCTTCAACATCCTGCTTCATCGCGTGCGGTCTTCCGTTGAGTTGGCTAGAGCATCCGCTCTCAAGTGGAATCACTTGAGGCGGACAGATGCTCTAGAATCAAAATGCTAGAGCGTCCTTAGTGCGTTCATCTGAACGCACAGCGCTCTAGTGGCTGTGGCTATTGCACATTGCAACGCCCGAAGCCATCGCTTTGACTCGAATCGGACCGCCGTGAACAATGCAGCCGCATCCCCAACGGCTGGGACGTCCGCAACGCTTTCCGGGAAATTGAACGCTTGAACGCAACTCTGATCCGGCATGCTGTGCACATCGCGGCAATCCTCGGCATCTATCTCGCATGCGCGATGCTGGTGCCGGCGATGGTTGATCTCTACTACGGCCATCCCGACTGGCAGATCTTCGCCGCCTCGGCCTTCCTGGTTGGCGGGTTGTCGCTTGCGACCTTCATGGCGACCCGCATGGGGCCGCCGCCCTTCTCCAAGAAGTTCGGCTTCGTCCTCGTCAACCTGCTGTGGGCCGTGTTTTCGGTGGTCGGCGCGATCCCGCTCTGGCTGTCGTCGCTCGACCTCGATTTTGCCCAGGCGCTGTTTGAGTCCGTATCGGCAATCACCACGACCGGCGGCACCGTCATCGTCGGGCTCGACGTCGCGCCGCCCGGCCTGCTCGTCTGGCGCTCGCTACTCTGCTGGCTCGGCGGCATCGGCATCGTCGTGCTCGGCCTCTTCATCATCCCCTATCTCAGGGTCGGCGGCATGTCCTTCTTCAAGATGGAATCCTCCGATACCAGCGACAAGCCGTTTGCACGCCTCGCCAGCTTTAGCCGCGCGTTCCTGATCGTCTATGTCGTCATCACGCTCCTCTGCACCATCGGCTACTTCCTGACCGGCATGAACCGCTTCGACGCGATCAACCACGCGATGTCGACGGTGGCGACCGGCGGCTTTTCCACCCATGATGCATCCTTCGCCTATTTCGGCAGTATTCCACTGCTCTGGACGGCGACCTTCTTCATGGCGCTTTGCAGCCTGCCGTTCTCGATCCTGATCGTGCTGGTGGCGCGCGGCCGGCTTGACGCGCTGCGCGATCCGCAGATCATCGTCTTTCTCGGCTATCTCTCTGCCTTTTCGGTCGCAGTGGCGGTCTATCACCGCCTGGCGAATGGCGTCGAATTTCACCTGGCCCTGGCGCATTCCTTCTTCAACATCACCTCGATCCTCTCGACCAGCGGCTATGCCAGCCAGGACTACAGCCTCTGGGGGCCCTTCGTCGTCATGGCCGCCTTCATCGCGACCTTCATGGGCGGTTGTTCCGGATCGACGGCAGGCGGCATCAAGGCATATCGGTTCATCGTGCTCTTCAACGCGATCCGCTCGGGGCTCAACAAGCTCGTCTATCCCAATGCGATCTACGCCGTGCGCTATGGCAACAACACCGTCGATGCCGACACGCAGCGCGCCATCTTCCTGTTCTTCATCACCTATATCCTGCTCTGGGTCTTCGGCAGCCTCGCCATGGGTGCGCTCGGCTACGACCTGGTCACAGCGACATCGGCTGTCATCACCTGCCTTTCGAATGTCGGCCCCGGGCTTGGCCCCATCATCGGGCCGGCCGGCAACTTCTCGACGCTCGGCGATCCCGAGCTCTATCTGCTGTCGCTGATGATGCTGCTCGGCCGTCTGGAAGTGCTGACCGTGCTCGTGATCCTGACGCCGGTGTTCTGGAAGCATTGACCATTGGCCGGCCAGCCCTATCGTCTTGACTTGATGCGGCAGATGCCGAAAGTCGGTGTCATCCGGCGATGGGGGAACGTCATGGTGAAACATATTCTTCTTCTGGCGACGCTGAGCGCCGCCACGACACTATCCGGACACTCCATCGCCCACGCCGGACCGCTCACCGACGCGGCGGCGCAGGCGGAGAAACTTGCCGCTTCGGGCGATGCGGCAAAGGCGCGAGACCTGCTTCTCAAGGCGATGAGCGACTTTTCGCAAACGCTGCCCTTCGCGATCGGCAAGGCGATCTTCGTCTCCAAGCAGCCGACTGGTTATGCGATGTACCAGCCGCGAGACGGCTCGGTCTTCAAGGAGGGAGAGTCGCTGATCTCCTACATCGAGCCGATCGGCCTCTCCTGGAAGGATGCGGCAGAGAAGGGCAAGCTCGAGAGCCATTTCACCGTCGACTTCGATATCCTCAATCCGAAGGGTGACGTTCTCGCCGGCCAGAAGGCCTTCGGCGACTTCACCTTCACCGGTTACCTCAGGAACCAGGAAATCTATTCGACGCTGACCATCGATGTTTCCGGCGCGCCGGCCGGCGACTACGTGCTGCGCTTCCATTTCAATGACGTCAACAGCGGCAAGACCGCTAGCGTCGACCAGCCCTTCAAGATTGCCGGACCGTAAGATCATGCCCCATGCAATAACGACTGTTGGTTTCGATGCCGACGATACGCTTTGGCAGAACGAACAGTTCTTTCGCCTGACCGAGGCACGCTTCGCCGAACTTCTGAGCCCCCACACCGACACCGAGCATCTGTCCGAACGGCTGCTTGCCGCGGAGAAACGCAATCTCGCTCTCTACGGTTTCGGCATCAAAGGCTTCGTTCTGTCGATGGTCGAGACCGCGGTGGACGTGACGGATGGGAAAGTCCCCTCATCCGTGATCGCCGAAATCCTGGCGGCCGGCCGCGACATGCTTGTCCATCCGGTCGAACCCCTGCCCCATGTCCAAGAAACACTCAGTGCCCTTCACGGCACCTTCCGCCTTGTCATGATCACGAAAGGCGATCTCTTCGACCAGGAGCGCAAGCTCGCGGCCTCCGGCCTTGGCGATTATTTCGACGCCGTCGAGATCGTCAGCGACAAGAATGCGAGCACCTACGAACGCCTCTTCAAGCGCCATGGCGACGGGCCGCTGAAAAGCCTGATGGTCGGCAACTCTCTGAAATCCGACATCGTTCCGGCCCTCGATGCGGGAAGCTGGGGTGTTTACGTCCCACATGCACTGACTTGGGCATTCGAGCATCACGACAAGCCGGAGAACCATCGGAGATTTCGCGAGATCGACGATCTCGGCGGATTGCCGCCGATCCTTGAACGCTTGCCGCTCTAGGCACGCGGGCTAATTGCCCTCCTGGGGCCACACCACCAAAAGGCTGTTGGCGAGGCGTCGGAGGCTATCGCGACCGCATCCGCGCTAGCGCGTCGAACGAAATCAGCGGTTGTACTCCCTATCCACCGCACTCCGAATCAGCGCGATATACCATCGCGATTTCGTCAGGGGGGAGTGACAATGGCACAAATATTCGGTGCAACAATTTCAATGCTGCTGCTCGGCACGCTGATCGGGTGGCTGCTGCGCAAGGTCTCCGCTCTCAGCGTGCTTTCGTCCCGTCTGGCGGGCTTGGTCGTCTTGGCGTTCGTGGCTCCTGCCATCTACTCATTCAATTCGGGCCGCCCCTATTTCGAAATGTTCATCCTCTGCGGCATCGCCGCGCTCATCGCAGCTGTCGTCTTCTACTTTCTGAAGCCTAAGCAACAGAGCGCCTGAGCGGCAATCCACCTTTCACCTGTCTGATGCACTTGACTGTTCCCCTTGAGTGTTTGATCTAGGGGGCAAAGCGGGCGTGGCGAAACTGGTAGACGCAAGAGACTTAAAATCTCTCGGCCTTGGCTGTGCGGGTTCGATCCCCGCCGCCCGCACCAGACATCCGGCTTTCAATGATTATTCCGCGCACGTGTAGCCGCTCGCTGAGAAGCGAGAGGTTGCTTCAGAGAGCGCGACCGCTCAGCTGTTGTAGTAGTAGCAATCGCATTCGGCCCGGTAGGCATCGTCGTGCCATACCCGGACGGCGAGCTTCGTTGCGCATCCCTGGTTTTCCAGCCTGAGGCCGAGAAGGGAGACCGCTGCCGCCTTCGAATTGGGGGCGTCCACCTCGATTGCCGATCCGACCTGGTGGACTCCCTGCCGCGGGGTCCAGGTGAAGATCTGAACGTTATAGTGCATCGAATATCCTCCGTGGGAGAGATGGTGTGCACGCAATACTCACGCTTGTGTTCGGATTGAGCCGGCTGCCTTGAAGCGTACTAGCCGTCTTCTACGGTCGCTTCCGGCCGATCGCCGCCGTCTGTGTGCTCGAAGTGCCAGTGGCCTTCGTCATCCTGGAAACTGATATCTTCGTCGTCGCCGCCGACTTGTTGTTCGGCGGCGGCAGCCTTGGCGGCGGCTAGCGCCATTTCGCGGCTGGGAAAGGGCTCCGAATATGCTTCGGCGGCCTTATAGGCCCATCCTCCGTCATGAGGAACGATGGTGTAAGTGATCCGCGCCATACTTCCCTCCCAATCGTCCGAAAACGCTTCGGTCTTCGGCGGGCCGTTGCCGCACGGCCGTTCTTTCCTCCTCGTCAAAGGCATGTTCATGCCGAACGCCGCGGATATTACCACAGGTGCGGTGCGAATTGCCACCTTCGCGAATCACTCAGAAACGGCGTGCCGCGAATCAAAAAAGCGGCCCCTCTCGGAGCCGCCCTTGATCAAAAAATCCAATATCTTAAACCAATCAATCGGCGAGCTTCGCGGCGATCTTGGCGACATGTGCGCCCTGGAAACGAGCAGCTTCGAGTTCAACCTCGGAGGGCTGGCGCGAACCGTCGCCGCCGGTGATCGTCGAGGCGCCGTAGGGCGAGCCGCCCTTGATCTCGTCGAGGCCCATCTGGCCCTGGAAGGCATAGGGAAGACCGACGACGACCATGCCGTGGTGCATCAGGGTCGGGATAAAGCCGAGGATCGTCGACTCCTGGCCACCATGCTGCGTCGCAGAGGATGTGAAGACCGAGCCGACCTTGCCGACCAGCTTGCCCTTGGCCCACAGGCTGCCCGTCTGGTCGATGAAGTTGCGCATCTGCGAGGCAACGGTGCCGTAGCGCGTGCCTGCGCCGAAGATGATCGCGTCATACTGCGCAAGTTCTTCGACGGTGGCGATTGGCGCTGCCTGGTCCAGCTTGTAGTACGAGGCCTTGGCGACTTCTTCCGACACAAGTTCGGGCACGCGCTTCACGTCCACTTCGGCGCCGGCCGATTTCGCGCCTTCGGCCACCGCATAGGCCATCGTTTCGACGTGTCCGTATGCCGAATAATAGAGAACAAGAACCTTGGCCATAAAATGCTCCTTTGGATTCAAGCGATCCCACTTGATCACTGCTGCCGGGAAGATTTATCAAAATGCGGCCGCTTGCCAGGAGCTGTCCGGGAAACAGACTGTTCTCGCCCGTCGAACAATAAACAATCACTGTTAAATGATTGGCTTATATAAATAGGAATTACCGATGAGCACAAAAATCGTCACTGCCGCGATGGTCGCTATCGGCGACGAACTTCTGTCGGGTCGCACCAAAGACAAGAACATCGGCCATCTCGCCGACATGATGACCATGGTGGGCATTGATCTGCGCGAAGTGCGGATCGTCGCCGATGACGAAGCCGCCATCGTCGAAGCGATCAACGCCGTACGCAGCCGCTACGATTACGTCTTTACATCGGGCGGCATCGGCCCCACCCATGACGACATCACCGCCGATGCCATATCTCGCGCCTTCGGCGTCGAGTGCGTCTACGAGCCCGAGGCGATGGCCCTGCTCGGCGCCATGTACGAACGCCGCAGCATGGAGTTCACCGACGCCCGCAAGCGCATGGCGCGCATGCCGCTTGGCGCACGCCACATCCCGAACCCCGTCTCCACCGCGCCGGGCTTCACGATCGGCAACGTGCATGTCATGGCCGGTGTACCGCAGGTGTTTCAGGCCATGCTCGACGCCTTGCTGCCCGGCCTTCAGGTCGGTTCGCCTCTCCTCTCGCGCACGGTGCGCTCGCCATTCGGCGAAGGCGATATCGGCAGTCCGCTGACGGAGGTGCAGAAGAACCATCCGGAGACGAGCATCGGCTCCTACCCAAAGTTCGACGGCAAGAACTTCTCGACCGATATTGTCGTGCGTGCCCGCGATCCGCAGGCGCTGGCTGCGGCCGAAGCCGATGTACAGGCGATGATCCAGGCAATCACCGAAGCACGCGCAAAAGCGTGATTGCCCCGCAGAGCACCCTTAGCGCATCTTAAAGGACGTGCGGCGCTGTAGAGCCTTGCACTTTGACCGCTATTGCCGTTATTGCATGTCGGCAAATCAGGATGACGCGTTCCCGCCTGCCCGATCTGCCGGACGCTTCGTCTTTACCAAGCACAGACAAGCCGGAGCCCACTGATGTCGCTGCCCGATAAAGCCTTTCCTGTCTCCTGGGACCAGTTCCACCGTGACGCGCGCGCGCTTGCGTGGCGCCTTGCCGACAACGGCCAGGAATGGCGCGCCATGGTCTGTATCACCCGCGGCGGCCTGGTGCCGGCCGCCATCATTTCCCGCGAACTCAACATCCGGATGATCGAAACCGTCTGCGTCGCCTCCTATCATGACTATGACACGCAGGGTCAGATGAAGGTGCTGAAGGGTATCGCACCTGAGATCATCAAGGACGGCGGCGAAGGCGTGCTGATCGTCGATGACCTGACCGATACCGGCAAGACCGCTGCCGAAGTGCGCGCGATGCTGCCGAAAGCACATTTCGCCGCCGTCTACGCCAAGCCGAAGGGCCGGCCGCTGGTCGATACCTTCGTCACCGAGGTCAGCCAGGACACCTGGATCTATTTCCCCTGGGATTTGGGCTTCACCTACCAGGAGCCGATTGCCAAGGGCACGCGCGGTTAAGAGCCGGGCAAACAGGCAAAAGCGCCTCGAGCGGTCCCTTCCATGAAGTCCGGCTGCTCGAGGCGTTGCATTTCCGGCCTCACGCCATTGGCGGTATGACGCCAATCAATGTCTCGGCGGTGAGCCCCCGCCCCGCTTGGCTGCCGGCCGCGCCATGTCGCCACACGGCGGCCGCCGCTGCCTCGAAGGCCGGCATCCCTTGAGCAAGATGGGCGCCGATGATGCCGGCGAGAACGTCTCCCGAACCGGCCGTCGCCAGCCATGCTGGGGCATTGTTATTGACCACGGCCCGACCGTCCGGTGCAGCGATCACCGTGTCTGCTCCCTTGTAGACGATGACCGCATGGCTCTCGCGAGCCGCCTTCTGCGCCCTTTCGATCTTGGAGAGTGCGCCGTCGCCGGCAATTTGAGGAAAGAGGCGGGCGAACTCGCCCTCGTGCGGCGTCATGACCATCTGGCCCCCGCCTCTTGCAAGCGCGGCGAAGAGTTCGTCGCGGTTCGCCTGAAACGACGTGATCCCGTCTGCGTCGAGCACCAGCGACCGATCGCACAAAGCAAGCGCAAAGTCCCTCGCCTTCTTGCCGACACCGAAGCCGGGCCCGAGGACGAAGCTGCCCAAGCGACGATCCTGCAGCCATTTCGTCAGGTCTCGCTTACCTTCCACTTCGTTGACCATCACAGCGGTCAATTGCGACGCATTGATGCCGAGCGCAGCCTTTCCCGTTGCCACCGTGACCACTCCGGCGCCGGCCGCGAGCCCTGCCGTGGCCGCCAGGCGCGCGGCCCCCGTTGCTTGCCGGTCGCCTGAAAAGACGACGAGGTGACCACGCCTGAACTTGTGCGTTGACGGCGCGAGATCTCCACCCCAGCCGGACCAGACCGTCGGCGAATTCAGACGCAGCGGGCCGGCCTCGGCCAGCACGATGCGCGGCGGGATTCCGATATCGAACACGTCGAGCGTTCCGCACAGGGATCGACCGGGCAAAAGCCAGTGGCCCGGCTTCGGCGCCATGAAGGTTACCGTGTGGCGGGCTGCGAAGGCGGCGCCACGGACTTCACCAGTCCGCCCATCGATGCCGCTCGGCAGATCGACCGCGATGACCGGGAGCCCGCTCGCGTTGATCCGTTCAATGGGCTGAACGACGTCCCCCGAGAGATCGCGCGAGAGCCCGGCCCCGAACAGCGCGTCGATGACGACATCGCCGGCCCGGAGTTCGATTGCGTCAAGCGACGCCACCGGTCCCTTCCATTCCGACCGTGCGCGTGCGGCGTCGCCTTGAAGTGCCGCGGGATTGCCGAGTGTAAAAACCGCGACATCCGCCCCACTTTCCGCAAGACCGCATGCCGCGACATAACCATCGCCGCCATTGTTGCCCGGCCCGCAGAGCACGAGGAAACGGAGGGCATCCGGGAAGTGTCGCAAGGCCGCCGCGGTCACGGCCAGGCCGGCATTGCGCATCAGCGTGAAGCTTTCGATGCCGGATTGGGCGGCCGCCTGATCGATCGCCGTCATTTCCGAGGGCGTGATCAACAAGTGCTGAAGTTCGGAGCGCATGTCGCAGACTTATCCACGCCCGGCGGCATGACGCAAGGCCTCACACCCAGCGCGCCATTTGCCCCATAATTATGCATTTGCACATATTTGTTGCTCAAATAACGTGCTTCACCCTGTTGATGACCGAAAGCATCGACCGATGCCGGGCAACTTTCGATCGATAATCATAAAAATTAGGCAGATCCCAGCCAGGAAATGGCATGGAAACCCCGCAATCCGCGTCGCGGCAGTAGATTTTTTGTCGTTCTGACAGATTTTCGCAGAAAAACTGGCATGCAACGTGCATATTCAGGGCGAGCGGGCATGATCCTGCTTTAAAGGGAGAAGCGGAGAGACATTTTCTCATGAAAAAGATCGAAGCGATCATTAAGCCCTTCAAGCTCGACGAAGTGAAGGAAGCCCTTCAGGAAGTCGGCCTGCAGGGCATCACCGTCACGGAAGCC
This sequence comes from Ensifer sp. 22521, assembly GCF_052044795.1. NCBI lineage: Bacteria > Pseudomonadati > Pseudomonadota > Alphaproteobacteria > Hyphomicrobiales > Rhizobiaceae > Ensifer > Ensifer sp. 22521. The sequence continues at coordinate 15,359 of NZ_JBQENM010000009.1, read as the reverse complement.
AAGGGCTTCGGGCGGCAGAAGGGTCACACGGAGCTGTATCGCGGCGCCGAATACGTGGTGGACTTTCTGCCGAAGGTTAAGGTCGAAGTCGTGCTGGCGGACGAAAACGCGGAGGCCGTCATCGAGGCGATCCGCAATGCCGCGCAAACCGGCCGCATTGGTGACGGAAAGATTTTCGTTTCCAATGTGGAAGAAGTCATCCGAATTCGCACGGGCGAAACCGGCCTCGACGCCATCTGATATCACGGGCCGTCCGGCCCGGTTCTTTTCAAACCTCGTCATCTCACACAGGGAATAACGGCAAATGACGACTGCAAGCGATATTCTGAAGCAAATCAAGGACAACGACGTCAAGTTCGTCGACCTGCGCTTTACCGATCCCAAGGGCAAGCTGCAGCACGTAACGATGGATGTGGTCTGCGTCGACGAAGACATGTTCGCCGATGGCGTCATGTTCGACGGCTCCTCGATTGGCGGCTGGAAGGCCATCAACGAGTCCGACATGGTGCTGATGCCCGATCCGGAAACAGCGCATATGGACCCGTTCTTCGCGCAGTCGACGATGGTCATCATCTGCGACATTCTCGATCCGGTTTCGGGCGAATCCTATAACCGCGACCCGCGCGGCACGGCCAAGAAGGCGGAAGCCTACCTCAAGGCATCGGGTATCGGCGACACCGTCTTCGTCGGCCCGGAAGCCGAATTCTTCGTCTTCGACGACGTCAAGTACAAGGCCGATCCGTACAACACCGGCTTCAAGCTCGACTCCTCGGAACTGCCGTCGAACGACGACACCGACTATGAGACCGGCAACCTCGGCCACCGCCCGCGCGTCAAGGGTGGCTATTTCCCGGTTCCGCCGATCGACAGCTGCCAGGACATGCGCTCGGAAATGCTGACGGTTCTGTCCGAAATGGGCGTAACGGTCGAAAAGCATCACCACGAAGTGGCCGCCGCCCAGCACGAGCTCGGCGTCAAGTTCGACGCGCTGGTGCGCAACGCCGACAAGATGCAGATCTACAAGTACGTCGTGCACCAAGTCGCCAACGCCTACGGCAAGACGGCAACCTTCATGCCGAAACCGATCTTCGGCGACAACGGTTCGGGCATGCACGTACACCTGTCGATCTGGAAGGACGGCAAGCCGACCTTCGCAGGCGACGAATATGCCGGCCTGTCGGAAACCTGCCTCTACTTCATCGGCGGCATCATCAAGCACGCCAAGTCGCTGAATGCCTTCACCAACCCGTCGACGAACTCCTACAAGCGTCTCGTCCCGGGCTACGAAGCACCGGTTCTGCTCGCCTATTCGGCACGCAACCGCTCGGCTTCCTGCCGCATTCCGTTCGGCACGAACCCGAAGGCCAAGCGCGTTGAAGTCCGCTTCCCGGACCCGACCGCGAACCCCTACCTCGCCTTCGCAGCCATGCTGATGGCCGGCCTCGACGGCATCAAGAACAAGCTGCATCCGGGCAAGGCCATGGACAAGGACCTCTACGACCTGCCGCCGAAGGAGCTGAAGAAGATCCCGACGGTTTGCGGCTCGCTGCGCGAAGCGCTCGAAAGCCTCGACAAGGACCGCAAGTACCTGACGGCCGGCGGCGTGTTCGACGACGACCAGATCGATTCCTTCATCGAACTGAAGATGCAGGAAGTGATGCGCTTCGAAATGACGCCGCATCCGGTCGAGTACGACATGTACTACTCGGTCTAAGACCATGCAGGCCGGTAGCAACACCTCTTCCGGCTAAGCACCCAATGCAGAAGGCCGGCGCCTCGCTCGAGGTCGCCGGCCTTTCTTTTTCGACTGATGCTCGCGCTCGTGGAAACGCCGCACCTTTGCGGTGGGCGGCACGCTTTGCCGAATTGTGTGATATTATGTTGACGGCAACTTGTGCGCGTCTATCTCAGCTAGCGCGATTGTCCAGCGCCGGGCGGAAGGGAGATCCCTATTGATGTTTTGGGTTCGCCAACCCAGATAATCTCCTGAAAGGATGTGTTGCGTCATGAAACAAAGAAACGCCAAATTCGAGATCGGACAGGTGGTTCGCCATCGGATTTTCCCGTTCCGAGGCGTCATTTTCGACGTCGATCCGGAATACGCCAACACCGAAGAATGGTGGAACGCCATTCCGCAGGAGATCCGCCCGAGCAAGGATCAACCCTTCTACCATCTGTTCGCCGAAAACGACGACAGCGAGTATGTCGCCTACGTTTCCGAGCAGAACCTGGAGTTCGACGACAGCGACCGGCCGATGCGCCACGCCCAAGTCGATGCCCTGTTCGACAAGGACGGCGTCGGCCACTACAGGCCCAAGGCGGCTTTCCGTCACTAGGGCTTTTCGCCCCGGACAAATAAAAACGCCCGGACGCTAGGTCCGGGCGTTTCTTTTAGGGATAGCGAGAGATCGCTTAGTTCTTCTTGGCAGCCTTCTGGGCTTCTTCGAGCTTCTTGCGGGCGTCTTCCGCCTTCTTCTGCATTTCTTCCTGCAGAAGGCGCTGACGCTCTTCGAGCTGCGACTGCTCGATCGGCTCGCCGTCGAAGATACCGGTGAAGCCCGTGAGGGCCATCTTGATCGGGTTCGGAGCGCGCTGGAAGTTGACCGAGGTGAAGACCACCTCGTTGCCCTTCTTCAGGCTGGCGATCAGCTGGTCGGACAGCGGCGCTTCGGCGACGCACTTGTCCGGCATGCAGATTGCGTAGTCGAGCTTCACCGGCTTGCCGCCGTCGATCTGCATCTGGACGCCCGTCGGGATGAGGCGTGCGGACGGTACGGAAACCTGCAGGACCTTGCGGTTGACCTTGCCGCTTACGGTGATGAGGCCGACAGCAGTCACGAGCTGGCCGTTGTTTGCGGTCAGGAGGTTCTGGACGATGCAGACGTCATTGTCTTCCTGCTTGGTGCAGATCTTGAACCAGCCCTGCGGCGGCTTGCCACCCGCCTGCTGGGCGGATGCAACACTCGGTACGCCCGCAGCAGCTACAGAGAGCGCCAGCGCTACCATACCCGAGCGTTTGGTAAAATTCGACTTGAAGATCATTGTGATTCCGTCTCCTGAAATCCGGTAACGGAACAGTTCGTTCCGCAGGTGAGTATCGTCAGCCGCCGTTGTCCTGTTGGCCAAATAAGGCAAATGCATGACCCCGTTTCCGGAAACACCTGTTACATTGGCTCGCTTCGATTATCCAGTGTTTCCTGTCATTTTTTGACTTACTACTGGGCGGAATTTGGGCGGCTGATCGGTTGGATTCATCGGTCTCCATTGGTAACGTTCAGGGAATCGGCCTGTTGATACCCCTTCACGGGAGGTGACTTTGCGTGCATTTCTTTCCGGTCTGGCTTTGCTCATGACCGTCACTTCGTTCGGCAATGGTGCGGTAGCCGCGCCCGTGCATGCCATTGCCATGCACGGCGAGCCGGCGCTGCCGGCCGATTTCAAGAACTTCCCCTACGTCAATCCGAACGTGAAAAAGGGCGGGAAGATCGCCTACGGCGTCGTCGGCAGCTTCGACAGCCTCAATCCCTTCATTCTGAAAAGCATGCGCACGACAGCGCGCGGCATGTGGGACCCGGAATACGGCAACCTCGTCTACGAATCGCTGATGCAGCGCTCGCGCGACGAAGCCTTCACCATGTACGGCCTGCTCGCCGAATCGGCTGAATGGGATGACGACCGGACCTTCATCCAGTTCAACCTCAACCCCAACGCCCGCTGGGCCGATGGGCAGCCGGTCACCGCTGAAGACGTGATCTTCAGCTTCGAACTGATGCGCGACAAGGGACGTGTCCCCTTCAGCAACCGCCTGGCCAAGGTGGCGAAGATGGAGAAGGTCGGTGACCGCAGCGTACGCTTCACCTTCACCGAAGAAGCCGACCGCGAGCTTCCGCTGCTGCTCGGCCTCTCGCCGGTCCTGCCGAAACACGCCATCGACGTTGCAAGCTTCGACCAGACGAGCTTGAAACCGCCGCTCGGCTCCGGCCCCTATCGTGTCGCTGAAGTGAAGCCCGGCGAACGCATCGTCTACAAGAGAAACCCGGATTACTGGGCGAAGGACCTGCCGTCGAAGGTCGGCCAAGATAATTACGACGAAATCTCGGTCGAATACTTCCTCCAGGAAAATTCGCTGTTCGAGGCGTTCAAGAAGGGCGAGATCGACATCTATCCGGAAGGCAGCGCCACCAAGTGGGCACGCGGCTACGATTTCCCCGCTGTCCGCTCCGGCGAAGTCGTCAAGGAAACCTTCAAGCCGAAAACGCCCTCGGGCATGCTCGGCATCGTGTTCAATACCCGCAAGCCGATGTTCGACAATCTCAAGCTCCGCCAGGGTCTGGCGCTGGTGTTCGACTTCGAGTGGGTCAACAAGAACCTCTTCGATGGTGCCTATACGCGCACCCAGAGCTATTGGCAGAACTCGACGCTGAGTTTCCTCGGCGCACCGGCAGACGACCGTGAACTCGGCCTCATCGGCGATGCGCGCGATCGCATCAATCCGGCAATCCTCGATGGCACCTACCGGCTGCCGGTGACCGACGCCTCCGGGCGTGATCGCAACGTGCTGCGCGTCGCCGTCTCGCTGATGCGAGAGGCGGGCTTCCAGATCAAGGACGGCAAGATGGTGGACGCCAAGGGCGCGCCGCTCGCCTTCGAGATCATGAGCCAGAACGCGGGCCAGGAAAAGATCGCCCTCGCCTACCAGCGCTTCCTCGCGCCGCTGGGCATCCAGGTGTCGGTGCGCACCGTCGACGATTCGCAATACCAGCAGCGCAGCCAGTCCTTCGATTATGACGTGATCATCAAGTCCTTCCCGTCGACGTTGTCACCCGGCATCGAACAGGCCGGGCGCTGGTCCTCCCAGGCCAGGGATCGGCAGGGCAGCGACAACTTTGCCGGCGTTGCCGACAAGGATGTCGACCGCATGATCAACAATATTCTCCAGGCCCGCACGACCGAGGATTTCACGGCTGCCGTGCGCGCCCACGACCGGCTGCTGATCAACAATTCCTACCTGGTTCCGCTCTATCATCTGGACGCACAGTGGGTGGCCCGGCGCAAGCATATCGGCCGCCCCGATGTGTTGCCGCTTTATGGCTATCAGCTTCCGGCCTGGTGGGATCAAAACGCCCAATAGAGGGTTGGTTCCCTTTTGGTAACGCATTGAAAGCCGGATAAAACCGGCTTATCTCGCCGACATACCAAAACAAGGAAAGGCACCCGCACCATGCAAACCGTCAGCATCGATATCGTCTCGGACGTCGTCTGCCCCTGGTGCTATCTGGGCAAGGCAAGACTGGATCAGGCGATCGCCAACGTCCCGGACGTGCTCGTCACCGTCAACTGGCGTCCCTATCAGCTCAATCCCGACCTGCCGCCGGAAGGCGTCGACCACAAGCAGCACCTGGCGGCAAAGCTCGGCGGCCAGGCGGCCGTCGATCGCGCCCATGATATGCTGCGCGAACTCGGAAACGCCGAGGGCATCGCCTTCGACTTTGACGCCGTGAAGATCAGCCCGAACACGCTCGACGCGCATCGGCTCGTCCGCTGGGCTGCGACCAACGGCGAGGCAGCGCAGACGGCCGTCGTCGGCATGTTATTCAAGGCGAACTTCGAGGAAGGCCGCAATGTCGGCGATCACGCCGTGCTGCTGGATATCGCCGAGAAGGCCGGTCTCGACCGTCCCGTCATCGCTGCGCTGCTGACCTCCGACGCAGACAAGGACGCGGTCAAGGAAGAGGTCGGTTTGGCCCGCGAGATGGGCGTGACCGGTGTCCCCTGCTTCATCCTCGAAGGGCAATATGCCGTGATGGGAGCGCAATCCGTCGACGTGTTGACGAATGCGCTGCGCGAAATCGCAGAGATGAAGGCAAGCGGCAAGCCGAACTGATCCGCTGCTGGCGCTGCCGCATCACGCGGCAGCGCTCGATGCCTGGCATAGACTATTTCGCCAACCCGGCGAGCTGCGTCATCACCATCGCAGCGCCCGAAAGACGCTTCTCCGGCGTTGCCAGTTCCCTTTGGAAGAAGATGCTGTGGTCCGGCCGGATCTTCGCAAGCGTACCCTGCTTGGCGATGTAACCGACGAGTGCGGCCGGGTTCGGGAACTCCTTGTTGCGGAACTGCACGACGACACCCTTCGGCCCGGCATCGAGCTTCTCGACATTCGCCGTACGGCACAGCGACTTGATGTAGACGATCTTCAAGAGGTGCTGCACCTCGATCGGCAACGGGCCGAAGCGGTCGATCATCTCGGCGCCGAAGCCGTCGATCTCCTTGAGATCCGTCAGTTCGCCGAGGCGGCGATAGAGACCGAGCCTCAAATGCAGATCCGGCACATAGTGTTCCGGGATCATGACCGGGGTTCCGACCGAGATCTGCGGCGACCAACCGGTATCGTGGATTTCTTCTTCACCCTTGAGCTCGGCGACCGCTTCTTCCAGCATCTGCTGGTAGAGCTCGAAGCCGACCTCCTTGATATGGCCCGACTGTTCCTCGCCGAGCAGGTTGCCGGCGCCGCGGATATCGAGGTCGTGGCTCGCCAGCTGGAAGCCGGCACCGAGCGTGTCGAGCGACTGCAGCACCTTCAGCCGTCGTTCGGCGGTTCCCGTCAGCGTCTTGTTGACCGGCAGGGTGAACAGCGCGAAGGCGCGCACCTTCGAGCGACCGACGCGGCCGCGCAGCTGGTAGAGCTGGGCAAGTCCGAACATGTCGGCGCGGTGCACGATCAGCGTATTGGCCGTCGGGACGTCGAGACCGGATTCGACGATCGTCGTCGACAGCAGCACGTCGTAACGCCCGTCATAGAAGGCGTTCATGATGTCTTCGAGCTCGGTTGCCGGCATCTGGCCGTGAGCAACCGCCACCTTCAGCTCCGGAACGTCGGATTTCAGGAAGTCGTGGATCTCCGAGAGGTCACTCAGGCGCGGGCAGACGTAGAAGCTCTGGCCGCCGCGATAGTGCTCACGCATCAGCGTTTCGCGGATCACCAGCGCATCGAAGGGAGAAATGAAGGTGCGAACCGCCATGCGGTCGACCGGCGGCGTGGTGATCAGCGACAGTTCGCGCACGCCGGTTAGCGCCAGTTGCAGCGTGCGCGGGATCGGCGTTGCCGAAAGCGTCAGCACGTGGACATCCGACTTCAGCTCCTTCAGCCGCTCCTTGTGCTTGACGCCAAAGTGCTGCTCTTCGTCGATGATCAGAAGGCCGAGATTGGCGAAGTTGACCGACGTGCCAAGCAGCGCGTGAGTGCCGACGACGACGTCGGTCTTTCCGTCCGCCACCTCCTTCTTGGTCAACGCCAACTCCTTCGATCCAACGAGGCGGGATGCCTGCTGGATGCGGATCGGCAGACCGCGGAAACGCTCGGAGAAGGTCTTGAAATGCTGGCGCGCCAGCAGCGTCGTCGGCACGACGACGGCGACCTGTACGCCGTTCATCGCCGCGATAAAGGCGGCACGCAGCGCGACTTCCGTCTTGCCGAAGCCGACGTCGCCGCAGACGAGGCGGTCCATCGGGCGGCCGCTGCCGAGATCGTCGCGCACGGCCTCGATCGAGTTCAGCTGGTCCTCGGTCTCGTCATAGGGGAAGCGCGCGGCGAATTCGTCATAGACGCCATCCTGAGCGGCAAGAACCGGCGCCCGACGCGTGTGGCGTTCGGCGGCGATGCGGATGAGACCGCCTGCCATGTCCAGCAGGCGCTTCTTGAGCTTGGCCTTGCGTGCCTGCCAGGCAACGCCACCAAGCTTGTCGAGGATCGCATCGGTCCCTTCTGCTCCATAGCGCGACAGAAGCTCGATGTTTTCGACCGGCAGGAACAGCTTGGCATTGTCGGCATAGACGAGCTCGAGGCAATCATGCGGTGCGCCGACGGCTTCGATGGTGCGCAAGCCGACAAACCGGCCAATGCCGTGTTCGGCATGCACGACGTAACTGCCCTCGTCGAGGCCCGCGACTTCGGCGATGAAGTCGGCCCCGCGCTTGCGGCGCCTCGAACGACGTACCATGCGGTCGCCCAGGATATCCTGTTCGCCTATGATCACGAGATCACCTGTCTCGAAACCGGCCTCGATGCTGAGGACGGTCGATCCCGCCTCGCCCGGCTTCAGGCTCTTGACCTCGGCCAGCGCCTTGATCGGCTTGATGTTGCCGAGTCCGTGCTCGGCAAGCACCTGCAACAGGCGGTCCAGCGATCCCTCGCTCCAGCCCGAAATGACCACCTTGGCGCCCTTCGAGCGCCGCTCGGCAATGTACTTGACCGCCTGGTCGAAGACGTTGACGCGTTCGCTGTCCGTCTCGCCCTCGCCGGCCGACTTGGCCCAGCGCATGCCCTGGCGCGCGTCGACCGATATCACCTGCCGGGCCTCGCCTTCATGCTCGTTGAACGGCGACAGACGAATGGCGTCGCGCGAGGTCAGTGCAGCATTGAAGCCCTGCGAATTCAGATAGAGCAGTTCCGGCGGAACCGGCTTATAGGGCGTGCCCTGGGTCGTCTGCGACTTGCCGGGAGAGGCCGATGCCAGACGGGCATCGTAATAGTCGAGAATGAGCTTCGAGCGTTCGGCCGCAGCTTCGCGCGCCAGATGATCCGTGACGATGCGGAAACCATGGAGATAGTCGAAGACCGTCTCCAGCCCGTCATAAAAGAGCGGCAGCCAATGCTCCATGCCGGCGTAGCGCCGCCCTTCGGATACGGCCTGGTAGAGCGCATCGTCGCGGGTCGTCGCGCCGAAAAGCGACAGATACTGCTTGCGGAAATGGCTGATCGTCTCCGGCGTCAGCGATACCTCGCTCATCGGGTTGAGATCGAGGGAGCGGACCTGGCCGGTCGTGCGCTGGCTTGCGGGATCGAAGGAGCGGATGGTCTCCAGAGTATCGCCGAAGAAGTCGAGGCGCAGCGGCTCGCCGCTGCCGGGCACGAAGACATCGAGGATGCCGCCACGCACGGCATATTCACCGACTTCGCGCACCGTCGCGACCCGCTCGAAACCATTGCGCTCGAGCCGCATCGCGATGTCATCCATGCGCACCTGGTTGCCCGGGCGGGCCGAAAACGCCAGACTCTCGATCACATTCTGCGGCGAGATCTTCTGCAGGGCAGCGTTGACCGTCACCAGCACGATCGCTGCATGCGGTTTCTTCTTGTGCGCGATGAGCGCACTGAGCGCCGCGAGACGCCGCGCTGACGTGTCGGCGCTTGGCGACACGCGGTCATAGGGAAGGCAGTCCCAGCCCGGTAGTGTCAGCACCGGAATATCCGGCGCCACGAAGCCGAGAACCTGCTCAAGATCCGCGATCCGTTGACCATCCGAGAGAATATAGGCGACCGGCTGGCCCGCCCGCGCGAGCTCCGCGAGAACCAGTGCCTCGGCGCCGGCGGGAACCGGGCCGATCGTGATCTCTCGTTGTGCTTCGACAATCTTCTTCGGATCAAGGCCAACCAGCATCATCGCTCTATTTCATCCCTTCGGGAAGCTTGTCGAAATCCGGACGATAGGCGGCAATGCGCTCGAACATCGGCGTCTGATAGCGAGCGGGCAGAGGTTGTTCACCGGTGATCCACCTGACGAGATCATTGTCCTCTTCGCGCATGATCGTCTCGAGTTCATCGAGCTCCACTTCGGAAAGCACCGAAAGCTCGGCCTCTGCAAACTGCCCGAGGATCAGGTCCATCTCGCGGATGCCGCGATGCCAGGCGCGGAACAGGATCCGCCGTCGCCGCGGATCGAGATCGGCGCTGGTGCGTGAGATGCCAGTCATGGAAATTCCTTCCTGCCGCCCGCTACCCGCGCCGCGCGTCTTCCAAGGCGCACGAAAGTCGCTGTAGCACTTTAGATTGCTGCATGTTTTTGCCCCTAAACCGGATTGGATTTAGGGAGAAAGGAAACATGCAGGAGAGCGCCGCGCATTCGGACGAACACGCGAGGGACGCTCCAGCGCTTTGATTCCAGAGCACCTTGTCGCCTTCAGTGATACCACTTGAAAGCGGGACGCTCTAGGCTACGGTTTGTCGTCAATCGGCTCTATAAACTCTGAATTGGTGATTGTCAGCCTTGCCAAAGCCCGATTTATCATCGCAATTTCATCACCATGCGTCCCGCCCTGCTCGACCCGCTCTTCTCACCGCTCGACACGCTTCCCGGCATCGGCCCGAAGATCGGCGAGCTCTATGCCAAGCTGCTCGGCCGCGAAACGATCGAGGATTGCTGTGTCGTCGATCTTGTCTTCCATGCGCCGCATTCGCTGATCGACCGTCGCCAGCAGCCCGGCATTGCCCATGCGCCGCAAGGGGTAATCGTCACCATTACCGGCCGGGTCGATCGCCATCAGCCACCGCCGCGCGGCAAACCAAACCTGCCCTACCGCGTCTTCCTGCATGACGAATCCGGCGAACTGGCGCTCACCTACTTCCGGGTCAAAGGCAATTGGCTGGAGAAATCGCTGCCGGTGGATGAGACGGTGATCGTCAGCGGCAAGGTCGACTGGTTCAACGGCCGGCCTTCGATGGTCCATCCGGACTACACGGTCCGCGCAAGCGAGGCGGAAAACCTGCCGCTGGTCGAGCCGGTCTATGGTCTGACCGCCGGACTTTCGCCCCGGACATTGCGCAAGTCGATCGAGGCGGCCGTCGCCCGGGTCCCGGAAATGCCGGAATGGGGGGACGATGCGCTGCTCGCCAAGCAGGGCTTCGCCAGTGCGGCCGAGAGTTTCCGAGCGCTGCATGATCCCCGGGATGCAACTGATATCGATCCCCAGGCACCCGCGCGCCGCCGCCTGGCCTATGACGAATTTCTGGCCGGGCAACTGTCATTGGCGCTCGTCCGACAACGTCTGCGCAAGGTCGCTGGTATTCCGGTTAACGCCACCGGCGCTCTCTCCCGGCCGGTCATCGACGCCCTTCCCTTTTCGCTGACGGCGAGCCAGTCCACAGCTATTGCCGATATCCTCAAGGACATGGCAGGCACCGAACGCATGCTGCGGCTGCTGCAGGGCGACGTCGGCTCCGGCAAGACGATGGTGGCGCTGATGGCGATGCTCGCAGCGGTCGAATCCGGCGGCCAGGCCGTGCTGATGGCACCGACGGAAATCCTCGCCCGGCAACACCATGCGACCCTTGCCAGGATGGCCGCTCCGGCCGGCATCACGATTGACGTCCTGACCGGCCGCACCAAGGGCAAGGAACGCGATGCCATCCTTGATCGCATCGCATCCGGCGAGACGCGGATGGTGATCGGCACGCACGCACTTTTCCAGGATACGGTGAACTACAAGGAGCTGACGCTGGCGGTGGTGGACGAGCAGCATCGTTTCGGCGTTCACCAGCGCCTGCGGCTGACCGCCAAGGGAATCTCGCCGCATATGCTCGTCATGACGGCGACCCCGATCCCGCGTACGTTGGTGCTCGCGGCCTTTGGCGACATGGATGTCTCGAAGCTCACTGAGAAGCCTGCCGGGCGTAAGCCGATCCAGACCGTGACGATCCCGACGGAGCGTACCGGCGATATCGTCGATCGGCTGGATGCAGCGCTTCGCGAAGGCAAGAAGGCCTATTGGATCTGCCCGCTTGTCGAGGAGTCGGAAGCAGTCGACGTCATGTCGGCGGAAGAGAGGTACGAAGGCCTCGCCAAACGCTTCGGCAACACTGTCGGCCTCGTACACGGTCGCATGAATGGGGCGGAGAAAGATGCCGTCATGCTCGCCTTCAAGAATGGCGAGATCCGCTTGCTGGTCGCCACCACCGTCGTGGAAGTCGGCGTCGACGTGCCCGATGCGACGATCATGGTGATCGAACATGCGGAACGCTTCGGCCTTGCCCAGCTTCATCAATTGCGCGGCCGCGTTGGCCGGAGCGATGAGGCTTCGACCTGCATCCTGCTCTACAAGGGACCGCTCAGCGAAAATGGCCGATCACGGCTCTCGATCCTGCGCGACAGCGAGGACGGCTTCCTGATCGCCGAGGAAGATTTGAAGCTGCGCGGCGAAGGCGAGTTGCTCGGCACGCGCCAGTCGGGCACGCCGGGCTTCCGCATCGCCAGCCTGGAAGCCCATGGCGACCTGTTGGAAATCGCGCGGAAGGACGCCGCCTATGTCATCGAGCGCGACCCGGACCTGACGTCGGAACGCGGTGAAGCACTCCGGACGCTGCTCTATCTCTACCGACGCGACGAGGCGATCCGCTTCCTGCGCGCCGGCTAGAGGCGAGAAAGCGTGAGCCGGTTTCCGTCCCGAAGTGTGCCTCGATGTCAGGCGGTTTTCTGCTGGCTGATTTTCAGCGGCGCGTTGGCGAGCGGTTTGTAGTCCGGCGTCACCAAGCCGCCGGAAATCAGCAGCTTGGCTGCATCTTCCGCGCTCATCTCGAGCGGTATGATCTTGTCGCGCTCAACAAACAGCAGAAACCCGGCGGTGGGGATCGGAGTCGGCGGCAGGAAGACCGCCACCATATCCATGCCACGATCGTCGAACTTGGATGCGATCTCGCCCTTAACGTCGGTCGCGATGAACACGAGCGACCAAAGGCCGGGGCTCGGATACTCGATCAGCCCGGCCTTCTTGAAGGAGGACGACTGCTCCTGCAGCACCGTCTGGAAAATCTGTTTCGTGGATTTATAGATCGTACGGACGAGCGGCGTGCGATTGACCAGGGATTCGGCGAGATTGACGATCGACCGACCGACGAGGTTTGCGGTCATGAAGCCGACAAACGTGATCACGAAAATGGCAACGAGCAACCCGAAGCCGGGAATGGCGACGGGCGAATAGGTGTCCGGATTATAGAAATTCGGCAGATACGGCTTCACCCACCCATCGGCCCAATCGATAAACGTGCGCACGAGCCAAACGGTGATCGCCACCGGTGCGCAGACGATCAGGCCGGTCAGGAAATAGTTGCGCAGCCGGGTGCCGATATAGCCGCGTTTTGAGTGTTCCGTCATGCTTCTTCCGTCTTAACCTCACGCCACCCCAAAGGCCGGATGATAGGCGACCGTGCCAGCGGCCATCGCGCCGGAAAGAGCCAGCGCCATGAAATATTGCGGCGCACAACCGGGGAATACAAGAGCCGATTCGTTGCGGAAACCGAACTTTTGATAATAGGCCGGATCGCCGACGACGACGCAGCCAGAGGCACCCTCGGCACGCAGCCATTCGAGGCCCTCGCGGATCAACTGCCTGCCGATGCCCTGTGCCTGAACGTCCGGCTTGACCGACACAGGCCCAAGCCCGAACCAGCCGGATTCTGCCGGCGTCAGAGTGACGGGCGAGAAGGCGACGTGCCCAACAATCTCGTCGTTCATCTCGGCGACCAACGACACGTTCAGCGCCCCGGCTTCGCGCAGGCGTTCGATGATGAGGGGCTCGCTCTGATCACTGTGCGGATGCCCTTCGAAGGCGGCCGCGGTCACCTCGCGGATACCCTTCTCATCTCCTGGGCGCTCATGCCGGACGTAGATCACTCAACGGTCACCGATTTGGCGAGGTTACGGGGCTGGTCGACGTCGGTGCCCATGAATACCGCCGTATGGTAGGCAAGCAACTGGATCGGCAGCGAGAAGATCATCGGCGCGATGATCTCGTCGACATTCGGCAGCACGATCGTCGCCATCGTTTCGAGCTTCGAGGCAGCAGCGCCCTTCTCGTCGGTGATCAGGATGATGCGGCCGCCGCGCGCGGCCACTTCCTGCATGTTGGAAACCGTCTTCTCATAGAAGCGATCGTGCGGCGCAATGACGATGACCGGCATGTTTTCGTCGATCAGCGCGATCGGTCCATGCTTCAGCTCGCCGGCGGCATAACCTTCAGCGTGGATATAGGAGATCTCCTTGAGCTTCAGCGCGCCTTCCATCGCCAGCGGGAAGCTGGTGCCGCGCCCGAGATAGAGCACGTCGCGGCACTTCGACAGCTCGCGCGACAGAAGCTCGATCTTCGGCTGGATGGCGTTCAACACCTGGCCCATGATACGCGGCATTTCCGAGAGGTAGCGAACCAGCACCTGCTCCTCGTCTGCACTGACCGTGCCGCGGGCGCGTCCGGCGCCGATCGCCAGCGACGCCAGGACGGCCAGCTGGCAGGTGAAGGCCTTGGTGGAGGCGACACCGATCTCCGGACCGGCGAGGATCGGGAACACGGCATCGGACTCGCGTGCGATCGTCGATTCGCGCGTATTGACGACGGCGCCGATCTTTAAGCCCAGCTCCTTGCAGTAGCGCAGCGAGGCGAGCGTGTCGGCGGTTTCGCCCGATTGCGAGATGAACAGTGCTGCCGACTGCGCCGACAACGGGATTTCGCGATAGCGGAACTCGGAAGCGACGTCGATTTCCACCGGCAGGCGGGCATAGCGCTCGAACCAGTACTTGCCGACGAGGCCGGCGAGATAGGCCGTGCCGCAAGCGGAAATCGCCAGACTCGAGACCTTGGCAAAATCGATCGTGCCGCCGAGTGCCTTGATGCGGTTGCCGGCAAAATCGACGTAGTGACTGAGCGCGTGCGCGATCACCTCCGGCTGCTCATAGATCTCCTTCTCCATGAAATGCCGGTGGTTGCCCTTGTCGATCATATAGGCGGCCGACGAGATCTGCCGCGGACGGTCGACGGCATTGCCGGCGAGATCGAAGATATGCACGCCGTTTGCGCCGATCACCGCCCAGTCGCCATCGATCAGATAGGTGATCTCGTTGGTGAAGGGCGCAAGCGCGATCGCGTCGGAGCCGAGGAACATCTCGCCCTTGCCGTGGCCGATCGCCAGCGGCGGTCCGTTGCGCGCCGCCATGATCGTCGACGGGTCGTCCTCAAAGAGCACGGCGAGCGCATAGGCGCCGGTGACCCGCTTCAGCATCGCATGCATCGCCTCGCGCCGGCCAAGGCCCTCGCGGCGGAACCTGGAGAGCAGATGTGCCACGACCTCGGTGTCGGTGTCCGTCTCGAACTTGGCGCCGTCGGCAATCAGTTCGTCCTTCAAATCCGCGAAGTTCTCGATGATGCCGTTGTGGACGACGGCGACACCGTCGGTGAAGTGCGGATGGGCGTTGCGCTCTGTCGGCGCGCCGTGGGTTGCCCAACGCGTGTGCGCAATGCCGATCGTGCCGGCGAGCGGCTCTTCGCGAAGCCGGATCTCGAGATTGACGAGTTTGCCCTCGGCACGCCGGCGCTCCAACGCTCCACCATTGATGGTCGCAACGCCGGCGGAATCATAGCCGCGGTATTCGAGGCGCTTCAGCGCATCGACCAGGCGCTCCGATACCGGCTGGTTGCCAACGATGCCAACAATACCGCACATAGTCGTCTCCGATTTGTCCCCGCGCCCGTCGTGGCGCCTCAGCCGATGAGGGCGGATGTCCCGCCCGTTGCGCTGCCTTGGTAAAGCATTTGTC